>SKIX01000247.1 GCA_007116195.1 Marinospirillum sp.
CCTGCAGTTGGTTTTGCCATGGGGGTAGAGCGCCTGGTTCTGCTTTTGGAAACTTTAAACGTGTTTCCAGCTGAACTGGACTTGACAGTAGATGTCTACCTCACCGCTTTTGGTGAAGCCAGCCAAGCTTATTCCCTGCTATTGGCTGAGCGATTAAGAAGCGAGCAGCCTAGCTTGAGAATTCAAACGCACTGCGGCGGCGGTAACTTCAAAAAACAAATGAAAAAAGCAGACCAGTCGGGTGCAAACCTTGCTTTGATTTTAGGTGAAGACGAGATGAGCCGTGGTGTGGCTGCAGTGAAATTCCTACGGCAAGAAAAAGAACAAACAGAAGTGGCTATCAGCGAGCTGGCACTGACTCTTAAAGAGCATTTGCAAAGCCTCTAAGGTCAGTTAAGATAGCTTCCATTTTGCACGCAAATACAACTGGGACAGACTATGCGCAGTGAAGAAGAGCAAATTGAATCTTTTAAAGAATGGTGGGCCAAGAACGGCAAGTCTTTGCTGGCCGGTGTGGTTATTGCAGTTGCTGGTGTGGGTGGCTGGAAAGGCTGGGAAAGCTACCAAACCAGTCAGGCCGAGTCTGCCTCAACTCTTTATAGTCAACTCACTCAAGTCGTAGCCAATACAACCGGTGAAGAAAGAGATCAGCAAGCCCAGTTATTAATTGATGAACTCACACAAGGCTTTGAAAGAAGCATCTATGCTGACTATGCGCGCCTTTTTGCTGCCCGTTTAGCTGTCGAACGTAATGAGCTGGACTCAGCACAGAGCTATTTACAAACCGCTTTAGATTCCACTCGCATTGAAGCCATAGAGCTTATCGCTCGCTTACGTCTGGCCCGCATCCTAAATTCACAAGATCAAATTGACAAAGCACTTGCCTTGCTGGATGTCCCTAATAGCGGCGGCTTCACTGCTGAGTTTGAATCTCTGCGCGGCGATCTACTGATGGCAAAGGGTGATGCTTTACAAGCTCGACAAGCCTATCAAAAAGCTCTTGAGGCAAGCCGCGCAGCAGGCGAATCGGCCCCGCTAGTTGAGATCAAGCTTGAAAGCCTACCCACCCAGGGTGATGCTTAATGCTCGGCAGTCTTGTACTAGCGCTTAAAAAAGCTCCGCCGCTTGCCCTGGCTGCTTTTTTGGTCGCGGGCTGTAGCAGCTTGCCAGAGCCTCAGTATCCACCCCAGCCTTTACCTGATCACTCCGGTGAAGCCAGTTTGCAGCGGGAGTGGCGAGACCACTCAGGATTTGGCGAGCGCTGGCGTGGCTACGACTTAAAACCTGCTCTACAGGGTCAGCTTCTTATTAGCGGTGACGCTCAAGGCCATTTGCAAGCACTCGATCTTGAAGGCAGCTTGCTGAGTTCCAGCAAGCTACTCTGGCGTAAACAGTTAGATGCTGGGGTTAGCGCAGGCCTGACCTTAGTTGATGATCACCTTTGGGTCGCCACTCAAAACGGTCAACTACTAAAGCTGGATGCCCTTTCCGGCCAGGAACTTTGGCAAGCTCGTTTACCCAGTGAAGCACTCAGTCAACCCCAGGTTCGTAATCAACTGGTCGTGGTGCAAACCGCTGACGGCCGAGTGACAGCCTTTAACAGGGACACAGGGCGGCAACTGTGGAGTTATGACAGCCTGATTCCTTCACTAACACTCAGAGGCACAGCAACACCTAAGTTAACCAGCACCCAAGTGTTTGCTGGCTTTGCTAATGGCAAGCTGGTCGCTTTAGATAATGCCAGTGGCCAACCGCGCTGGGATGCCCAAATTGCCCAGCCTCAAGGACGTACTGATATCGAACGCCTTGTAGATGTGGATGGCCAGGCCCGGTTAGCAGAAGGCTTATTAATCGTTAACAGCTACCAGGGGCAAACCCAAGCTCTGGACCCTTTTTCTGGTCGCAGCCGCTGGAGCCAAGACCTTTCCAGCTTTCATTCACCGCTTGTTCACCAAGACCGAGTTATCGTTGTTGATGAAGCCAGCCAAATTCATGCTCTAGACCTAGCTAGTGGCAGTAGTCTTTGGAAGCAAGAAGCACTCTTTGGTCGTCAACTCACTGAGCCTGTACTCCTTTCAGGGCAGCTAGTTGTGGCTGACTATCAAGGCTATATCCATCTACTTGATCCAGAAACTGGCCAGGTTACAGGACGCCAAGCTTTTGATTTGGATGGCATTCGCTCTACACCTCTAGTCAATGAGGATCGCTTATTGGTTCACTCCATTCGCGGCCGCCTTGGACTCTTTACCCTTAAGAAAGACTAACTATGCTTCCTGTGATTGCTCTGGTAGGCCGACCTAATGTTGGCAAATCCACTCTTTTCAACCGCTTAACTCGTAGCCGTGATGCCTTGGTCGCAGATTTCCCTGGCCTGACTCGTGATCGCCAATACGGTCAGGGCAAAGTCGGTGAACGTCCCTACATCGTTATAGATACCGGCGGTATCAGTGGTGATGAAGAAGGCATTGATGCGGAAATGGCACGTCAATCCTTGCAAGCAGTCGATGAAGCTGACCTGGTACTTTTTATCGTCGATGCCCGTGCTGGCCTCACTGCTGCCGACGAGATGATTGCCAAATACCTGCGTGAAAATGATAAGCAGGCCCAGTTAGTCGTTAATAAAACCGATGGCCTGGATGCCGATGCCTGGAGTGCCGAGTTCTATTCCCTGGGCATGGCACACGAACCCTACAAAATCGCAGCGGTACACAACCGTGGCGTCACCAGCATGATGACCGAACTGCTGGAGCAGCTACCAGGCAGTGCACCAGAAACTGCGGAGCAGGCCGAAGACGAGCTGCCCCTGGAGCAAGAAGACGATGCAGGTCTCGCCGAAAAAGCCAAGCAGGAAGCAGCACGCGAGCTTAAGTTTGGTATTATCGGACGCCCCAATGTAGGCAAATCAACTCTGGTTAATCGCATTCTGGGCGAAGAAAGAGTCATCGTTTATGACCACCCCGGTACCACCCGCGACGCCATCAGCATTCCCTTCGAGCGCAACGGCAAGCAGTACACGCTGGTCGATACCGCAGGGATACGTCGTCGCCGTAATGTCACCGAAACCGCAGAAAAGTTTTC
>SKIX01000085.1 GCA_007116195.1 Marinospirillum sp.
CAAATAGGTTGCCGATTAAGGCTCCGGTGAAGAGGCCATGAATTCCACCTAGTTGGGCACCTAGCCAAAGACAGGGTAGGTAGCAGGCAAACAGCCTTACAATGGAAGTAGCCAGGCCCCGCAGCGGCATGCCTACGGCATTGCAGGCCGAGACCATCAGCATACACACGCCCAGCGCCGCATAGCTGACCGGCAACTTGAGCAGATAGGCCTGCACCAGCTCGGCAACACCGGCTTCTTCCGTAATTAGCCCTGCCAAGGGTTGACTTAACAGCAACCAGATGAGTGCGATAGCCAGTTGCCATAAAATGACAAAGCGCACTGCTAATCGGATTAGCTTTTCTACACTTTCCCAGTCACCGGCACCCGCAAAACGCCCCAATAGTGGCGGCATGGACATGGTTAAGGCCAGCACGACCACAATGGAGAAAAATTCCAGCCGCGTACCTAGCCCCCAAGCTGCTACCGCCGCTGTGCCATAGCCTGCCACTAGGCTGGTTGCGAGCAGAGCAGAAGCAGCCGGCATCAGCTGACTGAGCATCGCTGGCCCGGCTGTTCCTAAAAGACGTTGCAGTTCTGAATAAATATTGATTGCCGATAGTTTGCCGCTGATCCAGCCATTGCTAATAATTCTAGGAAAGGTCATCAGGCAGCCGAAAGTAAAGGCAGCTACTGTTGCCCAAGCTGCACCAGGCAGCCCCCAGCCGAAGGTGAAAATAAACAGTGGGTCCAGGGCCAGGTTGATCAAGCTTACCAGGAGCATCATTAGACCAGGAAAGCGGTTGTCGCCCTGAGCGCGATGCTGGCTGTAGCCCAAATAGAGCACACCACCGAGCCAGGCTGACAGTAACCAGGGTGCCCAGTAGGCGTCAATCAAGGGGCGAAGCTCAGCATCTGCACCCAGGAAGACCAGTATTAAGGGCCGTAGCAGCCAGAGGCTGAGCATCAGTAAGGCCAGCAGGGCGAGGCCTGCAAATAAGATAAGCCGCCCTTGTTGGCGTGCTTTATCCAAGTCGTTTGCGCCCAGGGTACGGGAAATAATTGCGGTGGTGGCAATGCCCAGTCCGACCTGAAAACCGATGATCAGCTGCTGCACTGGTACCGTGAACCCCAGTGCTGCTAACGGGTCGACTCCGAGGAGGGCAATCCAGGCTGCATCGACCAGTTGGTAGCTCATTAATGCTAGAACACCTAAGACCATTGGCCAGGTTTGTTTAAATAAATAGTGCGGGGTAAGCAGACTTTCTTTAGCGGTGTGCATGGGTCGTTTTCATGGCTTTTGAATTTTAGCTTTATGGTCTAAATTGCAAGGTAAGACTCAACTCAAGGAACGCTGATGCTGAGATTGCTGGCAATAAGTTTTGGGCTGTTGGTCGCAGTGACCTTGGCTAAGGCTGACCCTAAGCCTGCTCTGACCTTGGTGGTTGGCTTTAACCCAGGCGGAAGCATGAGTCAGCAAGCTGAGATAGTGGCTGAGATACTAGCCGAAGAACTCAAGCAGCCTGTTGAACTTTTATACTTCCCCGGTGGCGGAGGAGGTGCCGTTGCAGCGATGTTGGCAGCAAGTCAGACCAAGGGCCAGGTGATTCAGTTTTCACCTTCACTCAGTTTTACCTTTTCCCCAGCATCTGTTGCCTCATCCTTTGATGTTAATAGCTTTGACTATTTGGCTGCAATCAGCCGAGATCAACTAGCCCTAGTGAGTCGTCGTGATGCCCCCTATCAAAGCTGGCCTGAACTCCTTGCTTTTGCTCATGAACGGGGCGAGCTGGTTTTTGCTTCTCAAACTCAGCTTGACCGGCTTTTAATCACTTATATAGCCAAGCAGGAAGGTCTGCAACTCCGTATTGTACCGACATCGGGAGGACGAGAAAGTCTTCTGCTGGTTATTTCAGGGGAGGTTGACCTGGCTTTTGGCGGTGGTGCCTATTTAGAAGAGGTTAAAGAAGGTCGTGTACAACCTCTATTAGCTCTTGGTCAGAGGCCTTTGACTGTCTTGCCTGAGGTGGCAACGCTGGAATCGGCAGGCTACTGCTTAGGGTTTGAGTCTAAGCGAGTCTTGGCGGTTGCTTCAGGTACACCCTTAGCAAAACGCAAGCGGCTGACTAACGCCTTGGCTCAGCTGGTTAAGGATCCACGCTTTATTGATGTGACTGAGCAGACAATGCAAATGCCGGTTATTTTTAAAGCAGGTGATGAGCTGCAGCAGTTTATGCTGCAACAAAGTGAGGCCATAGATAGATTGCTGGAGTTAAGAGAGGCTAGGGATGCGGATTAAGCAATTAATGAAAATAACCCAAGACCGGCGACCTGAATATCGGTTTATCAGCAGTGTTCTTTTTGCTTTTGGTCTTTTGGGGCTGCTCGCTGTTGCCGCAACCTTGATTTACTCCTTGCAAGTGAATCAGCGGAATCTGGAACAAGAAATTGAACAGAGCTTTAATCAACGGCATCTCAATTTGAAGACTCTACTCGAGAGCCGACTTGATTTACTGGATGTTTATTTGAGTACGACTCTTTCTAATCGCTATCTGGCTGATATGCTGCAGGGTCAGGAGGCGGCAGAGAGAGAGAACCTGGAAGAGCTGCTGTTTCATTTTCGGGATTCGGCTGTTAGTGATGTTGCTGATTTGTTTTTTGTTGTTGACTCCCAGGGTCAGCTGCTTTTGGATGCCAGCTCCCATCTTTATCCTGTACAGGGCTTGCTTACCGACCTGGCAACACCTCTTGTTTATACGGGCGGTTGGCGTTTTGTCAGCCACCCAGATATGAATGCCTTGCTAAAAGCAGTACCTATCTTCAAGCCAGGCACGCTGAAATTACAAGGCTACCTGTTTAGTGGATTGGTTTTAGCGGCGAACCCAGAGCTGCAGCAATACCTGTTTGAACGCCTGGATGTTGACTTTTTGAGCCTGTTTGAAAGCAATGAGCTGGATTTTTTGCGTTTAGATTTCCTGGAAGCCAAGAGCCTGCACCCTCCTCAAAAAGTGTTTGCCTTAGGTGATTACCCGCTACACCAAGAAGAACTCAGCAACCTTGCTTTGAATGTAACCCACCTCACCGCCTCGGGTTTTTAC
>SKIX01000071.1 GCA_007116195.1 Marinospirillum sp.
ATCTCTGCGCTCAGAAGCGCTTGACGCGCCTGCTGCAACCAGGTTTTTAACGTCTGGGCCACGGGTTATTCACTCATTTGTGCCAGCAGTTCCGTTTGCTGTTCCTGAGCCAAGGCAGATACCACTTCCTCTAATTGACCGCCCACAATTTCATCCAGTTTGTAGAGGGTCAGGTTAATACGGTGATCAGTTACCCGACCCTGAGGGTAATTGTAGGTGCGTATGCGTTCAGAGCGATCACCACTGCCAACCAAGGAGCGGCGCGTATCGGCTTGTGCCTTGTGGGCTTGGTCTTCTGCCTGCTGCTTTAAGCGCGTTGCCAACCAGGCCAGGGCCTTGGCTTTGTTTTTATGTTGCGAGCGCTCTTGCTGACATTCAACCACCAAACCTGTCGGTAAGTGCGTAATACGTATGGCTGAATCAGTGGTATTAACATGCTGACCCCCGGCACCAGAAGAACGAAAGGTATCAATTCGCAAGTCAGCAGGGTTGATATCGACCTCTCCCACCTCATCTGCCTCTGGCATAACAGCCACAGTGCAGGCTGAAGTATGAATTCGCCCCTGCGATTCTGTTGCCGGAACTCGCTGCACGCGATGCACCCCTGATTCAAACTTCAGATAAGAGTAAACATCTCGTCCACTAATACGAGCAATCACTTCTTTATAACCACCCGTTTCACTTTCACTGGCACTTAAAATTTCAACCTGCCACCCCTTGCCTTCTGCATAACGGGTGTACATACGAAAAAGATCACCCGCAAACAAAGCCGCTTCATCACCACCAGTACCGGCTCTGACTTCCAAAAAGATATTGCGGCTATCATTAGGATCACGAGGTAAAAGTAAACGCTGTAACTCAGCCTCCAACTCTTCGCCTTCAACCTTAAGCTGGTTAAACTCATCTTTTGCCAGCTCACGCATCTCGGGGTCTTCATCCTCCATCATAGCAAGCGCTGAATTGAGGTCTTCTTGCTGCTGAGTGTAGCGATTGAAAGCTTGAATCAGAGGTTCCAACTCAGCATATTCTTTAGAGTAGTTACGAAACTGGTCTTGCTGACTAATCACACCTGGATCAGAAAGCAAAGCAGACAGTTCTTCAAAGCGTTCACGCAGTTTTTCCAGCTTAACGAGGAGGGAGGCTTTCATAAAATTCCAACAGAATAATTGAATGACTAAAAAGAAGAAGCGGGCTGAGTTAGCTAATGTTTATTGCCAGTTTGCCCAGGACCTACTTGTAGATTGAGTAATTCAGCCGCCGAGTTGATAAAATCACTGCGGTTTTCAGCAGAAGCTTCGCGTAACTTCAGAGTAGGGTGATGCAGCCACTTATTAGTTAAGCTACGGCAAAGCTTTTGCATAATTTCAGCAGCATCCTGCCCTTGTTCCAGCTGTTGTAATGCCAACGCCAACTCTTCCTCGGCTAGCTGCTGGGCATTACGACGAAACTCGCCAATCATACGCCCGGCATCACGCACTCTCAGGCTTCGAACAAAGTCATCGACACTGACTTTAATCAACTCTTCGGCTTGTGCAGCCGCTTCTTTCCTGGCTGCCAGGTTTTCGTCAATTACTTCTTGCAGGTCATCGACCGTAAACAAGAACACATCATCAAGATCATCAACCTGAGGCTCGATATCGCGCGGAACGGCTATATCCACCATAAAAATGGGTTTATGTCGCCGCTTCTTTAAGGCAGCTTCAACCATGCCTTTACCCAAAATAGGTAAGGGAGCCGCTGTCGAGCTGATAACAATATCAGAGTCAACCAAGCGAGCCGGTATTTCATTCAGGGCAACTGCTTCACCCTGCATTTCATCTGCCAAGCACTGGGCTCTATCCACCGTTCGGTTAGCAATGACCATGGATTTAACGCCCGCTTGCCGCAGATGGCGTGCAACCAGCTCAATGGTTTCACCGGCACCGATTAACAAAGCGCGGCTTTCTTTAAGATCCGAAAAGATTTTTTGCGCCAGGTTCACCGCTGCATAAGCAACAGAGACAGGATTAGTGCCGATTCCTGTTTCAGTGCGCACACGTTTAGCTGTGGCAAAAACCTGCTGGAAAAGCTGCTCTAAACCTGAACCGAGTAGAGTATTTTTTTTAGCCAGATCATAAGCATCTTTAATTTGCCCCAGAATTTGCGGCTCGCCTAACACCATGGAATCCAAGCCACTGGCAACTCGCATCAGGTGACCTATGGCAGCTTGTTCTTCATGCACATAACTATAGCGAGCTACTTCTTCAAAGGGCAGCTGATGAAAATGGCTCAACCAGTCCATCAAGGGGCGCGCATCCCCAGCCTCAACCAGGGTATAAATTTCCATGCGATTGCAGGTGGATAGAATAGCGGCTTCTTTGATAGTCTGGTGCTGACGCAACTGCTGGCTAGCAGCTTCAAGTTGAGCTGGCGAAAAAGCCACCCGCTCACGTAACGCGACAGGCGCCGTTTTATGGTTAATGCCTAGAGCTAAAAAACGCATTGGCTGAACTGCTGGCACCGTCACACGTCACTCCAAGATTTCGACTCCCCTGCTACTCAGGGAAAGGATTTGGGTGCAATAATAAAATCAGGGAAGTTATGATAGCACAGACCGATACTAAACCAGACACTAGGCACATGCACACCCAACCTTCTTTTCCAAGCTTGCTGTTAACCTGGGCGGGTCTTCGCCTGCTCGCTGTTTTGCTGGTGGCTGGGCTAGTTGCTGCCTGCAGCCTCACCCCTCGGCTGGAAGAACCCGAGGTTAAAACCAGAAGCAGCGATCCCTTAAAAATCCATCCTGCTGATTTTAACCCAGCACCTTTTCGGGGTCTGGATCAGACCCTGGTATTGGGCATCCTCACTGCCGAGCTAGCCGGGCAACGCAACCAACTTGACCTGGCCTTGGACACCTATTTGCAACTCGCACTAAAAACCCGTCACCCAGATCTTGCAGAACGCACTGTTTGGATAGCCCAGTTTGCCCAAGAGCCCCAGGCCGCTCTGCAAGCGGCACTGATTTGGTCTCGAGCGGCACCAGAAAACCTGGACGCTCAACGCACCACAGCGGGTCTGTTACTGCAAAATG
>SKIX01000267.1 GCA_007116195.1 Marinospirillum sp.
CCGAACTTTGGATGATGCCCGCCCGCTTAACTAGTTTTTAGTCAGGATGTAAGGCAGGGCAGGCTTGTTTAATGCTGCAACCAGGCTTGAGTTGCGAGCAAATGCTCACGCAAATCGGCCAGTAAAGTCTGCAAGCCTAAAGAAAACTGCTCTTCGCCTTCTTGCAGCACCTCTTGATAAGCACGTTGCAGCTCTTGCTCATGATCCATCAGCAAATCCAAAGCAACAGTTTCAGGGTCTTGCCACAGACTTCGGAACTGTTCTAGCAGGTGAGTCAGCCCTTCAATATCTTGATCGGCAGCACGAGGACGTATAGCCAGCTCCTCGACAGCAGCTAGGCGCAGTTGTTGCTGCAATGCTCGGCGTTGCTCCAACATAGCATCCAACTGGGACCAGCGACTGGTCGATGGCAGGCGCTCACGCATATCCTGGTACAAATCCAGACTTTCATCCAGCAGTTCCAGCAGGCCGTTAAAAGCAGCTTGAGTGGCAGTCAGCAACATTTGGGGTTTCTCCTGACAAGTCAAGTGAGCATCATACCACTGCACCCGAAACAAAAAACCCCAGCCGATCAAGACTGGGGTCGTTAGTGGCACGTAAAGAATCAGGCTTTAACTATTAAGGCCTGCTTTTCCTCTTTCAACGCCCTGAACTCATCTTCAAAGAAAAACTTTTCCTCACCGAAAGCCGGTTCAAGATGGTTTAACCAGGTTGCCTCTTCATCATATTTAGCAAAAAAGGGACGCTGCACCCAGTCAGCACTGCGTCCCTGAATAAAGCGCAGCACAAATACCTTTTCACCCTGAATTTCAGTAATACCTTGAATTTCAACCTTCCCTGGGTCTGCTGACATTGAAGGGCCACGTGCGGTACGACAAAGGCCAGGCACCTGCTTCATGGCTTCGCGGTAAATTTCCCAAGCTTTAACCAGAGGCACTTCAAAATAGTGGCGCGCCCCTGTGTCCCTTTCGGCAAACAGATAGTAGGGAATCATGCCCTGCTTTACCTGAAGCTTCCACATTTTCGCCCACTGCTCGGCATCATCGTTGATATGCTTTAACAGCGGTGCCTGGGTACGAATTTCAGCACCCGTAGCACGAATACGGCGTACTGCTTCACGGCAAATGGGGGTATCCATTTCCTTCCAGTGATTGAAGTGCGCCATGAAAGCGACATGCTTGCCAGCAGCCGTTAATTCACGGAACAACTGCAGAATATCGTTAGCATCTTCGTCTGTTACAAAACGATAAGGCCAGAAGGTCAAGCTCTTAGAACCGAGGCGAATATTTTGCACATGGTCTAATTCTGGCTTCATCAGGCCTTCCAGATACATGCGCAGGTGTTTGGCCTTCATCACCATGGGATCGCCGCCAGTCAGCAGTAAATCGGTGACTTCCTTATGTTCAGCCAAATAGGCGTGCAGAGAAGCTGCCTCATTCGATGAAAACTTCAGGTCTTTGTCGCCCACAAACTGGGCCCAACGGAAACAGAAAGTGCAGTAGCTGTGGCAGACCTGGCCTTGGCTAGGGAAAAAGAGCACTGTTTCCTGGTATTTATGCTGCATACCCTGGAGTGGCTGACCATCAAGCAGCGGCAGGTTAAGATCCATCTGTCCAGCGGGGTGAGGGTTGAGTTCAGCACGAACTCGCTCAACGGCTTCTTTTAACTCAGCAGCTGGAGCTTCAGCTTTCATCAGGCCCGCAATTTCATCAAAATGCTCTGGCTTAAGCATTCCGCGCTGGGGAAAGGTCAGCTGGAAAATAGGATCGTTGGGTACTTGCGTCCAATCAATCAACTCATCGATAACATAATTATTAACGCGAAAGGGCAGCACCTGACTAACCACGCGCATGTCAAAGCGTAGTTGTTCAGGAAGCTTTTCAAGCGCTTCAATTTTATCCAGCTGACGCTGGGTATAAACCTTAAAAGGGCGGGCCTCTATGGCCGGTGTGTCAAGCGTTACACGCTGGTTCATGGTCCGTCTCCTCTGCTGGCAAGCGGAAAGTATCGCAAGTCAATTAACTGGAGGAGAACTTTTACAGAAAAAAGCAAAAATTTGCAAGAAAAAGGGGGTTAAAAGCCAGCTTTTACCGCTAAATGCGCAAATATTTGCGCAACACCCCCTGCAAAGCAAATCTAGGCAAAGTAGCTCTTAGCCTAAGAGTCCTTCTTTTCAGCATGCTGATAAAGATGAACATCCCGCTGCGGGAAAGGAATGCTGATGCCCTCTTCATCAAAGGCAAGCTTTACTCTTTCCATTAAATCCCATTGCAAATACCAGAAGTTATCTAGGGTTGCCCAAACGCGCAGAGAAAAGTTAACCGAGTTATCACCAAAATCAGTAATGATCACCCGTGGTTCTGGGTCTTTTAGTGCTCGTTCATCAGCTGCAGCCAAACCTAAAAGCACCTCTTTCACTTTACGAATATCATCGTCATAGCTAACACCAACTAAAATATCCATGCGCCGGTGAGGCTCAGCCGAATAGTTGACTAGGTTACCATCGGTCAAGGCCGAGTTAGGAATCATGATTCGCTTGTTGTCAGGCGTCATCAAATAGGTATGCAGCAGGGTTAGCTTTTCCACTGTGCCACCCGTGCCGGCACCTTCAATATAATCTCCCTTGCTAAAGGGGTGGAGAGCAACCAATAAAAAACCTGAAGCAAGGTTTTGCAGTGAGTCTTTAAGCGCCAGGCCTACCGCTAAACCCAAAGCACCCAAGGCAGCCAACAAGGAGGTCGTGTTAATTCCCAGCTGACTCAGCACTGCAATAAATAGAATAATCAGCAGAGTAGCGTGAAGGATCTGGCCTAAGAACTGAGCGGAAGCCTCTTCCATTTTTTTAGCAAGGCTTTTTATAGCGAGGTTTTTAAAATGCTTGACCAGCCACCAGCCAAAAACCAGTAAAAGCAGTGCAGGCCAAAGGCTATCAAACAGCCCCCAAAACCTTTCTGTCAAAGCATTGGACTCATAAATTAAAAAATCCAGCATCAGTTAATCTCCTGTATGTAAGCTAGCTAACCCTAAACCACTTTCAGACATAAAAAAACCCC
>SKIX01000030.1 GCA_007116195.1 Marinospirillum sp.
GACGCATGGCAATACGCAATGCCATCGTGCGTAAGCTACCTGCGGTGGAAACGCTGGGTTCTACCACTATCATCTGCTCCGACAAAACCGGCACCCTGACTGAAAACCAGATGACGGTGCAGAAAATCTTTGCTGGCGATGAAGAGTACGATCTGACTGGTAGTGGCTATCAGCCCGAAGGTGAAATCAACAAAACCTCCGGCGGCAAGGTTGAACAGCTTGATGAGGGGCTACGCCTGTGTCTGCTGGCTGGGACCATCAGTAATGATTCAGAACTCAAGCAGGACAAGGACCTCTGGCAGGTTCAGGGTGACCCCACCGAGGGCGCACTGATTGCTTCTGCGGTGAAGGCCGGCTTGAAGCAGGAAGAGCAGATGCAGAAGTATCCGCGTCTGGATGTCATTCCTTTTGAATCAGACCGCCAGTATATGGCCACCCTGCACCAGTATGATGACAGCCACAACGTCATCTTCCTCAAGGGTTCTCTGGAGCGTACCCTGATTCGCTGTAAAGATGCTCTGGATGCCCAAGGCAAGAGTCTGGAACTAGACAGAGACAAGATTACCGCCAACGCCGAGCGCTTCGCCGCTATGGGTTTACGGGTGCTCTGTATTGCCATGCAAAAGGTGCCCAAAACTGAGCAGGACTTTGATCGCTTTCAAAGTGAAGAAAGTGCTGAGCAGCTGACCTTTATTGGCCTGCAGGCGATGATCGATCCGCCGCGTAAAGAAGCCATTCAAGCGGTTGCCACAGCCCAGAAGGCTGGTATTGCCGTGAAAATGATCACGGGTGACCACGCTCTGACCGCTCGCGCGATTGCTGAGCAAATCGGTATCAATAATCCTGACCCCAATGCCGAGCAGCACCGCGTGCTAACGGGTAAAGAGTTAGCCGAGCTTTCAGACCATGAGCTGCTTTCTGAAGTAGAAAAGGTTTCCGTGTTTGCTCGGGTTGCACCTGAGCAGAAACTGAAGCTGGTTACAGCTCTGCAAGCCAAAAAGCACGTTGTAGCCATGACAGGCGACGGGGTCAATGATGCTCCCGCACTGAAGAAAGCCGATATTGGTGTGGCCATGGGCATTGCCGGTACCGAGGTCTCCAAAGAAGCGGCCGATATGGTTTTAACCGATGACAACTTTGCGACCATTGAAGGTGCCGTTGAAGAAGGCCGGAATGTCTTCGACAACCTGGTTAAATTCATTACCTGGATTCTACCCACCAACCTGGGACAGGGTATGGTGATCATGCTGGCGGTACTGTTAGGTGCCACCCTGCCAGTGCTACCGGTTCAGGCCCTCTGGCTGAATATGACCACAGCGGTTCTGTTGGGTCTGATGCTGGCGTTTGAGCCTAAAGAACCAGGCATTATGAAACGCATGCCACGTGAACCTGATTCGCCGATTCTTAACGGCGAAATGATTGGACGTATTTTCTCTGTTAGTACTCTGCTGCTAATCGGTGCCTTTGGTCTCTTCCAGTATGCTTTGGCTCAAGGCGAGAGCGAAGAGGTAGCAAGAACCCTGGCGGTTACTCTGTTTGTTGTAGTACAGAGTGTCTTCCTGCTCAATTGCCGCTCTTTGACTGTTAGCCTGTTCAAGACCCCCATGTTCTCCAACCCCTGGATTTGGGTCGGTATTGGTGCCATGCTGCTAGCTCAACTGGCCTTTGTTTATGCACCAGTGATGAACCTGCTATTCCAAAGTGCTCCGCTCACACTAGCCCATTGGGGCATCATGCTTCTTTATGGTGCTTTGGTTCTCGTGTTGGTGGAAATTGAAAAGAGTATTTGGCGTGCCAAAAAGGCTAAAGCAGCAAACCAGTAAGCTCCTGTAGCCGAGCTTGACTAAAACCGAGAGTTAACCACTCTCGGTTTTTTTATTGCTGAACAGCGGCAAAATCACAGGGTGCGACTGAGCGCATCCTTTCACCCGTGATCGGATGGGTAAAGCTTAAAGCCTGAGCGTGCAACAGTAGACGACTACTCGCTGCCAAAGCCTCACCCTTGGCATAAAAACGGTCACCCAGTATTGGGCAACCCAGGCTCATTAGATGAACACGCAGCTGGTGAGAACGACCCGTCACTGGATAGAGTTCAACAAGGCTGGTTCCTTGAGCCTGCTCCAGAACACGGTAGCGAGTTAAAGATGGCTTGCCGGTTTCGTAGCATACCTTCTGCAAGGGGCGGTTGGGCCAGTCACAAATCAGCGGCAAATTAATTTCACCTTGCATCTGGGGTAACTGCCCCGCCACCCGAGCTAGGTACACCTTTTCAGTTTTGCGTTCTTGAAAAGCAACTTTAAGCGCTGTTTCAGCTTGCTTACGCAGCGCCAGCAAGAGCACACCTGAAGTATCCATATCCAAGCGATGCACTAACTCGGCATAGGGTGATAAAGATTTAATTCGCGTTGCGACTGAGTCGCTTAAACCTGGATCACGGCCAGGTGTCGACAACAAGCCAGCAGGCTTATTGATCACTGCCAGCCACTCATCTTGATAGAGTAAATCCAACCAAGGCTCTTGGGGCGGGTGATAGTCTTCAGCAGCAAAAGTAGTTTTCATTAACTCGCCAGCTTATTGAGGACGCTTTTTCTGTACCAGCACCCAGGGGGCAACCACCAGTGCCCACACCGAGCTTTCAGCCTGATGCCAAGCCTGCGCCTCTTCCTCAGCTACAGGGCCTAGCTCACCTGTATTCATCCAGGCTTCAACCTGTGTCTTATCATCCGCAATCAGGGCCATGCCAACCTCAACTAAGTCCAAGCCGGCTGCAGCTTGCACCACGACACCGCGAGCATAGTGGGGTTCTAGCTCTCGCCAGCCTATAGCCGCGGTTTCCAACATCAGCTTTTGACGCAACAGTTCGGGATCTTTCGCATCAGGAAAGGATTCACTCATGAGTCACCTTCTAGTTGATTTATTCAGGCTTAAAAAAGCTGCATTTTAGTCGATTCAAAGAAGCCTTGCCTCCCAGAAGACTATGAATGTCATTCATAGGTTTTGTATAAAACTTTCAGCAAAGGGGCATTTCATTCATGCTGCTAA
>SKIX01000177.1 GCA_007116195.1 Marinospirillum sp.
CCGTTAACTGAACCCTGAGTTTGTAACTTGTTTTTTCGTCAGCTTTCCCGCCTTGATGGTCACATGCGACTGGTTGTGATCAATGCTACCGATTCAAATGAAGGAAGATGGTTAAAGCGTTAGATCCAGAGCAATTGAAAGTGTCTATTCAGGTGATGGGCTTTATTTGACCTGACCGCTGTGATAATACCAGCGCCCATTTAGCTTGCTAAAGCTTAAAACCTCCTCCATAGATTGCATACCACGACTGCTGCGATAAAAGCTTTAAAGTGTACCTGGCCTTGCTGTCCACACTCATCGCTGCTGATAAGCTGCAAGCTAGCCCATTTTGGCGAGGAGCTGAGATCTAGCTCCTCTGGGCGAGTGTCTGGATGCCAAGTCAAAAATAAATAGGCTTGTAAACGTTTAAAATAAGCGCTATAGCGTGACCGCATCAGGGCTTCAGAGTCGTTGCTGTCTCTCCTTTTTGCAGATCATCGACTTATTGCTCGACTGGATCATGGCGCGGCAGAGACTCTAGCACCTGTACCATTTATTGCAAGCTAAAAGTCATTGCTCGCGGAAAGGTTTTATTCTGCAATAAAAAGCGCAACATATCGGGCCCCTTGACGCGCAGGCACACCTGCTGCTGCGGGGTTTACCCTGACAGAAGTGTTAAAATACGCGCCTGATCATTACCCCTAAGCCGCTGCGTCAGCATGAAGGCGTGACTTTTTGGTAATCGGGTGGTGTATTTCGCCATTCAGGACATCCATGACAGCTTGGAAGTGACCGTAGAAAGCTAGGTTACTACCCAGGCTCGTCCCTTGCCTGATGTTAATTTACGTACACCCCGGGAGCGGGTGGCGGAACAGCTCACCAAGTAGCCACCACAATAGCACGGCCACCGAAGCGGCTTGCTTGGAAGCACGCCTGTTTACGCTGGACTCGCCCTTTATTCGCCGCCAGCCAGAGCTGGCAAAATTTGCTTTGGAAAGCTTTACCCAGAATTGCCTCCTGATCGAGTCGATTTTGCACCTGAATGAAAGCATTTTTACTGAGTTTAAATATGATACTGAATTCAGCACCCTGGCGGCACCGGTTTTGGATGTGATGAATAACCACAAGGCGTGTGCCAGGATTTTGCGTATCTAGCCATCGGTGCTCTGCGCTCGATCGGTTTGGCTGCGCGCTATGTCAGTGGCTACTTGGAAACCCTGCCGCCCGGGGCAGGAAAAACTGTTAGGCGCTGATGCCAGCCATGCTTGGTTGGGGGTGTTTGTGCCTGGTTGGGGCTGGATGGAAGTTGACCCCCACCAATGGCAGTACGCCTTCCGAACGCTATCTAAACCTGGGCTGGGGTCGGGGTTATGCCGATGTCACCCCTTTAAAAGGGGTGATGAATGGTTGCGGTGAGCATGATCTTCACGTTGAAGTGGATGTGCTATCTATCTAATCTACTCAAGGGTTAAAACATAAAGGATGCTATACTTCAAGCTCACTTTAAGTCTTTGCTTTTTAAGTCTTTCTGATAACTTCAGTTATTTTCTGTAAAGTTTTGCCCTTCTTTGCCGATCTTCTAAAAATAGCGATCTTATTTTTATGAGGGTTGGGCCATGTCAAACGATAATTTTTCTGTAACTACTCACTCTGTTCCCCTGACAACCCCTGGTCAGGCCCATCCAGCTAAGGCTCGTGCTGCTGAAGTTTTATCCGCTAAGCAGCCTGATGCTGGAGCAGTTGAACGCAAAGTTGAACCCCAGGATAACAAAGAAAAAACGGAAGACTGGGCAAAAGCGGAAGCCGCTTCTCGTTTGGCTGCAAATCAGGGGCTGTTGCAGGCCATGTTCGGCAAGGCTGAAAGCCGGGGTGCCAATGCTCAGAAAATTAACTACCAAGAAGTCGTCATGCAGCTTGAAGAAGTGCTGCGCCAGGAGCTGGGTGATGAGAACTTTAGTTTAGAAGCCCTGGCGGCTAAAACCTCAGGTGTTGAAGGCCAGGAAGACTACTGGTCACCGGAAAAAACGGCAGATCGTATTGTTATGGGTGCCACCAGTTATTTTGAAGCTTTCAAAAAGCAGCATCCCGATCTTTCAGAAGAAGAAGCGCTTGAGAAGTTTATGGCGGTGATAACGCCAGCCATTGAAAAAGGCTTTAATCAGGCAAAAGAGATCTTGCAGGGTTTTGAGATCTTTGATGGCGAGGTTAAAGAAAACGCTGAGCGTACTTTGGAGCTGGTGCACGAAAAACTGGATCTTTTTCGTGAGCGGGTTTTGGGTAGCAAGGAAGATAAACCTTTAATTGACGATACTTCTGGCCTGGAAGAGTAAGACCCAGCACCAGGATGGCAGGCTTAGTCTAACGGCCAATACTAGCCAAAAGGCGACTCTCTAAGAGAAGTCGCCTTTTTTATGGCTGTTGCTGGATTAAACGTTTTTAACCGCACGCTGGCGACGCTCTTCCATAACCGGGCGTAGCTGGTCGGCCATTTCGGTCAGGGTTTTCTCAGTGGTGTCCCAATCAATGCAGGCATCAGTAACGGAAACGCCGTATTCCAGCTGAGATTTATCTTCAGTAATTTTTTGGTTACCCCAGCCCAAGTTGGATTCAATCATCAGGCCAACAATGGATTCATTACCATCGAGAATCTGGTGGGTGACGTTATCCAGAACCAGAGGTTGCAGGCCAGGGTCTTTATTGGAGTTGGCATGGCTGCAGTCAATCATGATGTTCTGTGCCAGGCCAGCTTTGTGCAGGTCTTTCTCGCACAGCTTAACACTGACGGAATCATAGTTGGGCTTGCCGTTGCCACCACGTAGAACCACGTGGCCGTATTGGTTACCTTTGGTGCGAATAATAGCGACCTGACCTTCGCTGTTGATACCCAGGAAGTTATGCGGGTGCGCCATGGATTGCAGGGCATTGACCGCGACATCCAGGCTACCGTCGGTGCCATTTTTAAAACCTACGGGTGAAGAAAGCCCACTGGACATTTCACGGTGAGTTTGGGATTCAGTGGTGCGGGCACCGATGGCGCTCCAGGCAATGCAGTCTTGC
>SKIX01000114.1 GCA_007116195.1 Marinospirillum sp.
ACCAGCTTACCTTTACCGACTTTTGTAAGGGTGACTAATTTAGAAAATCAGCGTCAGGTTATCGTCAGGGTTAATGATCGTGGCCCCTTTGTTGGTAATCGAATTATTGATTTGTCTTATGCTGCTGCTTATCGTTTGGATATGCTATCGAGTGGCACAGCCCGTGTTCGCATAGAGGCAATTGACCCTGTTCAATGGCAAGCACAAAATGGCCAGCCTACCCCTGCAAACTCAACTGTGTTCTTGCAGGTTGCGGCCTTAGGTAATGAAGCGGCTGCTCGGCGCTTACAGGCACGGGCAAAAGAGCTAACTCAGGCGCCGGTCAGAGTCGTTAGCGGCCAGGGTTCGCTTTATCGTGTACAGGTCGGGCCTTTGGAAGAGGCTTCGGCTGAAGTAGCAATTCGCCAACTTGAAGCCTCGGAACTAGGTCGTCCCTTTCGGGTCAGAAACTGATCTTTGATCCCTGCTTTCAAAATCACCAATGAATGAGTGAATTAAATGATTTCGCAACGCTTAACCCGAGTTTTTCTTTCTATTGTTTTACTTGTTTCGGCTAGCTTGCCGTTGAGTGCACAAGTAATGATTCCTGCGCCGCCGCAATTAGCTGCGACGGCTTGGGTGCTCATGGATGCCCATAGTGGAAAAATTATTGCTCAGCATAATGCTGACAAGCAGTTGCCGCCCGCAAGTCTGACGAAAATGATGACCAGTTATCTTCTTGAATATGAACTTGAGCGCGGTAATGTTGAGCTTAATGATCAGGTCAGAGTCAGTGTGAATGCTTGGCGTATGCCGGGTTCGCGGATGTTTATACAAGAAGGCACTTTTGTTTCTGTTGGAGACCTTTTAAAAGGAGTCATTATTCAGTCAGGTAATGATGCCTCTGTAGCTGTGGCTGAATACCTTGCAGGAAGTGAGGGTGCTTTTGCTGACTTGATGAATCAGCATGCTCGCCGTCTTGGAATGAATAATACCTTCTTCAAGAACTCAACTGGCTTGCCAGAAGAGGGCCATTTCTCTTCAGCCATGGACATGGCCATCCTATCGCGCGAAAAAATTATTAACTACCCTGAGCACTACTCCCTTTATTCTGAGCGTGAATTTACTTACAACGATATACGTCAAAGTAACCGTAATCGTTTGCTGTGGCGTGATTCCAGTGTGGATGGCTTAAAAACCGGTCACACTAGCGAAGCGGGCTATTGTCTTGCAGCTTCAGCTGTACGCAGTGATATGCGTTTAATTTCTGTTGTTTTGGGTGCGCGTAGCGAAGAAGGGCGCGTTCAAGAAAGCCAAAAGTTGCTGACGTATGGTTTCCGTTACTTTGAAACACCTAAACTGTATCAACAGTTTGAGGTGCTTGATCAAGCTAGAGTTTGGCAGGGTGCGCGAGATGAAGTGAAAGTGGGGTTGCAAGAAGAGCTCTACGCTACTATTCCCAGAGGCGAGTTGGCTAATCTAGAAGCCGATGTTGCGGTTAAACCCAATATTAAAGCACCTATCCGAGCTGGGCAGGAGCTAGGCCAACTAGTGGTGCGTTTGGGTGATGATATTGTAGCCCAGCAGCCCTTGGTTGCTTTAGAAAATATGGAGCAGGGCGGTTTCTTTAAACGGTTATGGCATAGCCTGGTGCTTTTCGTATTAGGTTTGTTCGGCTAGGCGGACTGCTCTATAATTGACTAATAAACTAGGTTATTAGGTGTTTTATGGTTGCCTCTAATTCTGCTGCTGAAGCAGCACCAAAAATCGAATTTCCTTGTGAGTTTCCTATTAAAGTCATGGGCCAGGCCGACCCTGACTTCAAAGCTTGTGTTCTGGATGTTTTAGTGGCTTCAGGTACTCACTATTTGCGTGAAAGTGTGAGCGTAGTTGATAGCCGTAAGGGGCGTTTTCAGTCAGTGCGAGTAACTATTCATGCACAAAGCGCTCAGCACTTGGAAGACCTACACCAAGAGTTAAAAGCAACCGGTCGGGTACAAATGGTACTTTGATGCACACCGCAGCCGGTCAACTAAAAGTAAGGCTTCTGGGGCGCCAAGCTTATCAGCCAATTTGGCAACTAATGCAGCAGTTCACTGGCCAGCGTGATGCATCGACTGCAGATGAAATCTGGCTGTTGGAACATGAATCTGTATTTACCTTAGGTCAAGCGGGTAAAGAAGAGCACCTACTTAACCCTGAAAACATTCCTGTAGTTAAAGTAGATCGCGGCGGCCAAGTGACTTGGCATGGCCCTGGGCAGCTCATTGTCTACTTGTTGCTAGATGTGAGGCGCTTAGGAATGGGGGTGCGAGACCTGGTTGATTTGATTGAGCAGAGTCTTATTGACTATCTGGCTAGCTTGGGAGTAGTGGCTTATGCACGTGCCGATGCTCCTGGCGTTTATGTTGGCGAAGCCAAGATAGCTGCCCTGGGTTTGAAAATTCGCCGTGGCTGCAGTTTTCATGGGTTGAGCTTTAATATCAATTGCTCGTTAGATGCTTTCCAGAGAATCAACCCTTGCGGCTATGCCGGTATGCCCGTTACCCGACTGATCGACTTGTGCCCTGACCTGAACACTGCCCAAGTTGAGCAAGACCTTTTAACTAGTATTCAGCGTCGCCTTGGACACCAGCAGGTGACTACCATAAGTGGTTTGCAGGAGTTGCTATGACAGCCAGTACACAAGTAAAAAAAATTGTTCAAGGTGAAAAGCTACGCGGTGCTGATAAAACCTCGCGTATCCCCGTTAAAATCATTCCAACCGAAACCCTGCCGAAAAAACCCGACTGGTTAAGGGTTAGAATGCCAATTTCTCCAGAAGTAACTCGCATTAAAGAAACGCTGCGGCGCCATAAACTGAATACCGTTTGCGAAGAAGCTTCCTGCCCTAACCTGGGTGAGTGCTTTCATGGCGGCACCGCCACCTTTATGATTATGGGTGATATTTGTACTCGTCGCTGCCCCTTCTGTGACGTGGCCCATGGTCGACCCAATCCTCTGGATGAGAACGAACCTCGGGAAATGGCCGAAGCGATTGCTGAAATGCAATTGAA
>SKIX01000195.1 GCA_007116195.1 Marinospirillum sp.
CGCCAGTGCCCAAGCCAATACGGTCGTGCTGCTCAACGGTGAGTTTGGTCGACAGATTCGCAGTAATGGTGACTGGGGTACGGATCACGGCGAAGGCAATTATTTTCTGGTGATTGGCGAGCCTGTGCGTGGCGGTATTTATGGTGAGTTCTTTCCTGAGCGTGAAATTGATCTTCTGGAAAATCGCCGAGTCAATACACCGGATATTGAAGGGCGTACCAGCCTGGAGCATCTATTTAAGCGAGTAGCTGATTGGAGTTTGGAGCGTGACTCAGGTGCCGAGGTCATAACTCGGCCAGTTACTGATATTGCAATAACACCCAAAGAGGCAGGATTGAGTTTAGCGCATTTATTTAGCGCTTAAACACCTGAAGAAATAAATATGGATATGGATAAACTGATTTCGGCTTTCACTAAGGTGGAGGCTTCTTCGTTAAAGCCAGTGAAGTTCGGGATCTCTGGTCATCGAGGCTCTTCATTAAACGGCTCTTTTAATGCACCGCATTTGATTGCCATTACCCAAGCTGTGATTTCTTGTCGCCTTGAAGCTGGGATAAGAGGACCCTTGTTTTTAGGTAGAGACACCCATGCCTTATCTGAGCCTGCTTGGGCGCTCGTATTGCGAGTGTTGGTTGCGGCTAAGGTTGATGTGCGCGTGCAAACGGATTTAGGCTTTACTGCTACTCCCTTGATAAGTCGTGCGATTTTGCAGCATAACCAGCAGCCACGTCTACCTTTAGCTGATGGATTAATTATTACGCCTTCACATAATCCACCAGAAGACGGGGGTATAAAGTACAACCCGCCGCATGGCGGACCCGCTACAGATGAAATCATTGCACAAATAGAGCAGCGGGCTAATAAAATGCTGCAAGCTAGTGATGCGCAAGAGCCAGATTTAAGTTTGGATGAAGCTTTGCTGCACTCTGGGCGTTATGACTTTATAGGAGAGTATATTAGACACCTGGGTCGAGTAATCGATTTGGAGGTGATTCAGAAAGCTGGCATTCGTTTAGGTGCAGACCCCCTAGGAGGAAGTGCTCTACCGATTTGGGAAGCTGTGGCTCGACATTGTAAACTCGACTTGAAGGTAATCAATAATAAACTATCCCCAGACTTTGCGTTTATGCCGTCTGATTACGATGGTAGGATTCGCATGGATTGTTCCAGTAGCGCTGTGATGAGTAAGCTATTGGCAGTGAAAGATGATTATGACTTGGCTTTTGGTAATGACCCTGATGCAGACCGCCACGGTATTGTTGATGCGCAAGGCCTGTTAAACCCCAATCACTATCTTGCGGTGTGTATTGATTACCTGTTGCACCATCGTCCTAATTGGCCGAAGGAAGTGAAAATCGGCAAAACCCTGGTATCTTCTTCTCTTATAGATCGAGTCGTAGCGGCGGCTGGTAGGGAGCTTTATGAAGTGCCGGTGGGTTTTAAGTGGTTTGTGGAAGGGCTGAGTGAAAGCTGGCTGGGCTTTGCTGGCGAAGAAAGTGCCGGGGCCAGCCTACTAATGCTGAACGGCCAGCCTTGGTGTACGGATAAAGATGGCCCCGTGCTGTGTTTATTGGCAGCAGAAATCTTGGCTGTCACGGGTAAAACACCGCATGAGTACTATACTGAGCTGACTGAAAAGCTAGGTTCGCCTGTTTATGAAAGAGTCGAGATTGCCTGCACTGAAGACTTGCAGCAACGCTTGCTGAACTTGCGGGCAGAAGAGGTGGCGCTAAAGACCCTTGGCAGCGATCCTGTCATTGCAGTAATGACTCATGCACCTGGCAACGGCGTTGCTATCGGTGGTGTTAAATGGATCACTGAAAATGGCTGGTGCGCCCTTCGACCTAGTAGTACGGAGGCTCTCTATAAAATTTATGCCGAAAGCTTTAAAGGAGAAGACCATCTCAAGGCTATGATTACTGAGATTAATGGTCTGTTATAGAGATAAGTTACACTCTGTGAATAAAAAGATAAATTTTCAGTTACAAGCAGGAAAAAGGTTAAAATGCTGACTCTTTACGGAATACCCAACTGCAATACCATGAAAAAGGCGCGCACCTGGCTGGATGAACACCAGCTGGAGTACACCTTTCATGACTACAAAAAGGCCGGTATTGACCGCGCCACGCTGGAAGCTTGGGTGGGCCGGATTGGCTGGGAGCCGCTGGTCAATCGTCGCGGAACCACCTGGCGCAAGCTGCCGGAAGAGGCGCGTGAAGGCATCGATCAGGAGCGGGCACTGCAGCTGATGCAGGACAACCCTAGCCTGATCAAACGTCCGGTTCTGGATGCTGGAGATCAGCTTCTAGTAGGCTTTGAGGCAGATTCTTGGCAGCAAAGCCTACTTTAATTTACGTTCAAACTTTTATTCAATTTGAGAGGTTTACTAATGAGTAATAAACTTTTCGCCTGTGGTATCGGCGTCGGCACCCAGAATACCCAAGGCGAATGGCTGGAAGTTTTCTATCCGTTACCTTTATTAAATCCTGATGCTGAAGTTGTTGCAGCCTTGATTGAAGCAACGGGCTACCAGGGTGGTAATCAGGCACTGACTATTCCTGCTGATCGTCTTGACCCCCTGTCTGAAGCTTTAGATGAAGCCCATCGCCTTGATTTGGCTGTTATCGTGCAGCAGTTGAAGCGTAGCCACCGCCCCTTGGTGGTTAGCTTGCTTGAGCAAGACCAAGAGCCAGCTAGTTTGCCCGAAGTTTATCTTAAGCTGCATTTGCTTTCCCACCGCTTAGTTAAGCCGCATGGCACTAACCTTACAGGAGCTTTTGGTCTGCTGAAAAATGTTGCTTGGACCAGTGAAGGGGCGATTGACCTGGCTGAGCTGCCTCAGCGCCAGTTACAAGCGCGTATGGACGGCAAAATTCTAACGGTAGAAAGTGTTGATAAATTCCCACGTATGTGTGACTACGTAGTGCCTGAAGGCGTGCGTATTGCCGATACTTCACGCGTTCGCCTCGGTGCTTATATTGGTGAAGGTACGACCGTTATGCATGAGGGCTTTGTTAACTTCAATGC
>SKIX01000166.1 GCA_007116195.1 Marinospirillum sp.
ATCAGCTGAGATGCTATGGGCCAGGTTCTGAAATTCTGGATGTGACAAGCAAACGCTTGGAAGAGGGTCGCATTCAGGTCACCGTCAATACACCCAAGCGCCTCAACCCTGGTCGCCCACGCTATAATTGTACGGCTCCCCATGTGAGTGAAAACCGCTGGTTTTGGTTTTCACGTCAGTGGATGCTGCCTCGTGCTGATGGTAGCTGGTACCGTGGCTAAATAAGGCTAGTGCTTGCTCTATTCGGTTCGGCGCTCCACTATCCCCTGAACCGGATAGAGTGGGTAGGTTTTAAAGAAGTCTTCACGCGAAAAGGTTTTTAAAAGCTGTTTGCTATAAGCAATCTTACGGTTACGATTAAGATCAAAACCTTTATAACCGAGTTGTTGCAAACACTGGGCACAAACGTGTTTATTGCTATCACTAGCGACACCCAAAGGCAGGGCGCCGCTACGCCGAGTACTCACCCAAACCTCTTTGCCTGGCTCCCACTGCTGCGTTACTGGGCACTGAGCTAAATGGTAGTCGGCTGCTTCAGCAAGGTAGACCACTAAGCGGGTGTTTTTGTAGGCCCAGGTCGCATCGGCCAGGCGCCGCAATCGATTCCAGGGCAAACGCCTTCCTTCTCGATCCAGCTCTGAGCGTTCACGCCCCGTTAAATGCTGTTCAGGGTCAAAGAGTTCAAAATGCCCACGTTTACGTGCTCCCATCGCTAGGCGTAAAGCGACAAAGGGTTCAAACTCAGTAAAGTCTGGCAGCTTCATAGCGCATCCAAAGCTTCAGAGTTGTTGGAACCTCGCTGCTGTTCAAGAATATCGCGAATGCGTGAATCAGCATCGGTACGTACCCGAAACTCCACCCGTCGTGACAGCTCAGCATTTTCGCTACCATCAGGGTTAAGAATTGGGTGGGATGATGACAGACCGTTAGCCGTTAGGTTGCGTTTCAACCAGGCTTGTTCATGGCTAACTTGAGGCAGATTGATGACATACTCCAAACTGGAACGAGTGCGTGCCTGGGAAAGGCGCATATTATTAATATAGGCCTCATTTTCATCACGCGCTTGCGTCCATTCACTTGAGGTATGGCCTTCAATACGCACCTCTTCAATTTCGTCTCGGTATTCAGCTGCCGTAATCACCCTTACATAACGCGGAAAAAACTCACCAAGGATTTCAGCAAAACGCGGGCGCAGGTTAGCCGAACCCAGCTCATAAAGAGCACCTGAGTCTTGAAAGGTAATCACCAGGTCAGGGCTAAGCTCAGCTCCCCAACGCGGCAGGTCGTCCTCAAACTCTTCCAATAAATCCTCATAAAGAGCCTCGCGTAAGTCCAGATAAATTTCTGCGACTTCCCGCATCCGCTCACTTTCTTTTTGAACAATAACCATGAAGACGACGGCAACCAGCAGAAAGACCATCATCAAGCCTGCCATCAAGTCACTTACTGAAATCCAGTGAGCACCTTCTTCTCCGGCTAAAGCTTCTTCTTCCTGGTTCTGATTAAGACGGCTCATGACTTTTCAACTTTCCGCTCAGCAGTTGTTTCCAGTTGGGCGGCAACCTGCACCAGTTCACGCAGTTTATCGGTCAGCGGGGTGTAATCACTGACAAACTTCTCAGATAGAGCAGCTAACTGGCTGCCAAAGGTTTGTAAAGAGGTCGTCAACTCATGTTCCAAAGCAGCATCCAGGCGCACCAGTTGTTGTTCAGTACGATCCAGCGTACGATCTGTGTGCTTTTGCTGGCGTGCTAGTTGCTCATCCAAGCGCTGACCCAAAATCTCATTGAGACTCTCAACACTCTCAGTCACCCGGCGTCCGGAATGATCCAGTAGCTTTTGCATTTGCTGATGTTGGCGATCTAACTGCCCTGCCAGGCCATCAGTCAGGGTATGAATCCTCTCTTCCAACTTGGGCAGCCCACCACCGGCTTTATTAACCAGGTTAGCTAGAGAGTCCAGGTAGGAACCTAAAGACTCTGATTGCTGCTGCAAACCACCCATAACCTCGCCTAGCGTTTCAGCGACAACATTAAAGGATTGCGTATGCTCCACCATCGTCTTGTAAGCCTCGGTTGCTTTATCCAGTAGCTGACCATTGGCTCTTTGTTCGTTAAGCAGGGCTTCTAACTCTTCTTTGTAGTTTTCTTGCCATTCCAACATCTGACCTACGGCTTGGTTTAAACGGTCAAAGTTTTCACCGTATTGAACGCCGATCTGCTGATTAAAATCAGCCAGCAGGGTTTCCAAAGCTGAAATTAAAGCTTTAGAGTTGGCTGCAGCCATTTTTTGCTGGTAATCGCCTATACCCTCCCCGAGCTTTTGCAAACTAGCCTGTAGCCGCTGATCATTGCTTTTCATGTACTCATCAATACGTGTCAGCCCAGAATCCTTCATCAGTAAACGAATATCACCTAGCAGGGTCGCCAAATCATCCATGGTTGCGCCTGTAACCTGGGTACTCCCGTCCATACCTCGGACATGATTGAGCACATGACGCAATTTAATAGTCATGGCACCGAGCAAGCCGGCAATGGATGACCAGAAAGCCGTTTTCAAGCCTTCAATGAGTTGCGGCACACTGGCTTCTACATCCGTAGCATCAAACTCCATCAAACCCAAGGCGATACCAAAGAAGGTTCCAAAAATGCCGATACTGGTCAAAATAGAGGGCGCAGCGTTCACAGTACGCAAGGAGTAAACAGGGCCGTGAAAGTAAATCGTCATCACAGCAATCAACCCCATAAAGAAAAGGGTCAAAGGGGAAAAGAGGTCAAAAAAAGCCATGGTTGTATCAGCATCCGTGGTAGCAGGTCAAAATAAAAATGCGCCTCAGTTTACCGCGTGCTGCGCCAGAGGTTAAATGCTTTCAGCGTTTCAGGCATCCTGCTTATCCGCTACAATGATCGAATTCGGTTACTCTACAGGAAAACTTCAGTGAATAAAGCCAAGCTCTTTGCTCTCAGCCAGTACCTGCTGCCTCATCATCTTTTATCTCGCTTGACTGGGCGCTTAGC
>SKIX01000144.1 GCA_007116195.1 Marinospirillum sp.
CTTTAAATGCAATAATTAACAACAAGGAGATTGACTATGACTCAACATATTCTCGTTAAAGACGCCATGTCTCACGATACTTACACCCTGCAGGCGAGTGTCAGCGTAGAGGAGGCTGCCGCACTGATGCAGCAACATCAATTGCCAGGCGCACCGGTTGTCAATGAACGCCAAGAGTTAGTTGGTTTTGTATCCGAGCACGATTTGCTGCGCCAGCTGCTTGAGGCCAGTTACCACAGCACCAGCAAAGCCAGTGTTATGGACGTCATGCAAACTCAGGTGCTCTCCGTTAAACCCGATGACAGTATCATTGAACTAGGCCAGCAAATGGCTCAGCTCGACAAACCTAAAATTTACCCTGTGATCGCCAACGGCAAAGTGGAAGGCGTTATTACCCGTGGTCAGCTGCTAAAAGCTTTGCTGCAGAACAGAGCTCAGGCTACTCGAGCTTAACAACCAGCGAGCAGGATTGTTTACAGCGACAACCCTGCTCAACTCATTTAAAATTAGTGGTTTAAGCTCGCACTTTTAATTATCAACGCCAGGCAACCAAGGTCATTTCGTGGCTCAAAAACTCACTCAACGTTTGCAACAACTTGAAACTGCCGCTGCCCAGGGCTTGTTTGATCATCTGCGCCGAGGGCTGGAAAAAGAAAGCCTGAGAACCCTGGCTGATGGGCAAATTAGCCAGAGTCAGCACCCTCAGGCTTTGGGTTCAACTCTAACGCATCCGCATATCACCACGGATTACTCCGAAGCCTTGCTGGAGTTTATTACACCGGTGAGCAGCAGCCGTAAAACCACCTTGGCTTTCTTGCTGGATTTACACCGCTTTAGCCTGCAAAACCTGGAGCATCAGGAGCTGCTCTGGCCAGCCAGTATGCCTTGCCGGCTAAAGGGCAATGCCAGCGTACGCATTGCAGAATACGGCAGCTCCAATGTGGGCAAAATGAAGGAGGTTTATCGTCACGGGTTGGACTGGCGTTACGGCCGCATTATGCAAAGCATTGCTGGCCTGCATTATAATGTTTCCTTCCCTGATGAGCTTTGGCCGCTGCTGGCCGAAATGGAGGGCTTGCCTGCTTCAGCGGCTGATTCCGCTTGGCGCTCGGCGAAATACTTTGCTTTGATACGCAACTTCAGGCGTTACTCCTGGCTGTTAATGTATCTTTTTGGTGCCAGCCCAGCCGTGGATGAAAGTTTTTTGGCAGACCACCCTCAGCACCCTCTACAAAAGCTGGCAGACTCAACCTGGGGCAACCCCCTGGCAACCAGTTTGCGCATGTCTGATTTAGGCTATCAAAACAAGGTGCAAGCCAGCTTAAAAATCTGCTTCAACTCACTAGATAACTATATCAGCACCTTGCATGAAGCGATTCATACTTCCCACCCTGCTTATGAAGCCCTGGGAACTCGGGTCGGGGATCAGTATCGACAGCTCAATACCAATATTCTGCAAATAGAGAATGAGTATTACAGCGACATCCGCCCCAAACGTGTTGCACGCAGCGGTCAAAAGCCTAGCGAAGCCCTGCAAGAAAAAGGCGTCGAGTACATCGAAGTACGCTGCCTGGATCTCAACCCCTTTCTTCCAGGCGGCATTGATGTCGCACAAATGCGCTTTCTCGACACCTTCTTACTCTTTTGTTTACTGGAAACCAGCCCTGAACTGGATGAACAGGCTTGCCAACAGGTTGATGACAACCTGGCCAGGGTGGTTAACCAGGGCCGCGATCCTGACCTCAAGGTTTGGTGGTTTGGGCCGGAAAAAACTGAAGAAAAGCCTTTGCCAGAAGCAGCTAACCAGCTACTCGAGCTTCTCCGGCCGGTTGCTCTGCTACTGGATAAACCTCACCGTCAAGAAGCGCCCTTTTGTGCTGCTTTAGAACAACAGCAGGCGAGGGTTGATGATGCACAGCTAACCCCTTCGGCACGTTTACTGGAGCTAATTCGTGAAAGTGACGGCTACCTGCCTGCTATTATGCAGCTGGCTAGAGCGCAACGAGAGCAGCTGCTCACCAGCCCGATAGATAAAAGCCGTGAGCAGCTGTTTAAAGAGTTAGCTGTTTCTTCTTTGCAGCAACAAAAAGATCTGGAGTCTAAAGACACCCTAGATTTCGATGCCTATTTGGCCGATTACTTTGCGCGCTAACGCGACTGCAATCAAAGCTCCAAGGCTAACTGAGTGCCCTGCTCGATCGCTCGTTTAGCATCGAGTTCGGCCGCCTTTTCTGCACCTCCAATTAAGTGCGCCTTAACACCTGACTGCTGCAGATCAGTGAAGAGCTGATTCACGGCTTCCTGCCCAGTACAGAGCACTACCTGGTCAACGGGCAGCAGGGTTGTTTCACCCTGATGGCGCAGATGCAAGCCTTGGTCATCCACCTGAAGGTATTCACAACCAGCCAGCAGATGAACGCCATAGGCTTTCAGAGAAGCACGATGAATCCAGCCGGTTGTTTTTCCTAGCCCCCTGCCTGGTTTACTGGCCTTACGCTGCAGCAGCCAAACTTCCCGGGCAGGCTTAGGTACTTGAGGTGGCTGCAACCCTCCAGGCTGACGCCCGCTGAAATCCACGCCCCACTGCTGAGCAAAAGCTTCCGGGCTAGGTGCTTGGCGCTGCTCAGGTTCAACGAGCAGCTCTGCCACATCAAAACCTATGCCACCGGCACCTAGAATAGCGACTTTGGAACCCAGTTTTTCAGGATGCTGTATGGCTTCAACATAGCGAACCACTTTCGGGTGATCAACACCCTGCAACTCAGGGATTCTGGGTCTCACACCTGTGGCAACAATAACTTCATCAAAAGACCCCAGGTCTTTTTCAGTTACCCGTGTGTTTAAACGCAAATCAACTCCTGTTAATTCAAGCTGCCGCTGAAAATAGCGAAGGGTTTCTGCAAACTCTTCCTTGCCCGGAATTTGGCGTGCCAAATTGAACTGACCACCAATACGCTCGGCTGCTTCAAACAGAGTCACCTGGTGTCCTCTGGCAGCAGCCTGGGTTGCACA
>SKIX01000153.1 GCA_007116195.1 Marinospirillum sp.
CTCGCTTACGTTCCAAAACCACTGGCGGTAATCGCATTCAAATCTACAATGACGACATTCGTCAAAGTAGCCTGGAGCAACTGCGCCTGGAGCAAGACTTGCGTAAAGCACTGGAAGCAGAAACTTTGGATGTTTTCTTTCAGCCCAAATTAGACCTGCGTAGCGGCAAAATCCACAGCGTTGAAGCTCTGGCTCGCTGGCAACATCCCGATCAAGGGCGCATCCCTCCAAGTGTTTTTATTCCTTTAGCTGAGCGCACTGGCTTAATCGGCTTACTGGGCAGCCAAGTCTTAAAAAAATCCTGTCAGCAGGCAGCGGCTTGGCAAGCACAAGGTTTTGATATTCAGGTTGCGGTTAACATTGCCGCTCAACAAGTTGAGCGCGGCCAACTGGTTGAAGAGGTGGGCCAACTGCTTGAGGAGCTTGACCTCCCCGCTCGGCTGCTACAACTGGAGCTAACCGAAAGTACACTAATGGAAGATGCAGAAGCTGCGACCTTAGAAATGCAAAGCCTAAGAGCCAGAGGCGTTTCCCTGGCTATTGATGACTTTGGCACGGGCTACTCTTCTCTCAGCTACCTGCAGCACTTTCCCTTGGATGTATTAAAAATTGATCGCAGCTTTTTAATGTCTGACAACGCCAGCGCGACAGAAGGCACTCTAACTCGGGCCATTATCGCTTTAGGCCACGGCTTGGGCATGGAGGTCGTGGCCGAAGGAGTCGAAGAGCAAGACCAGCTGGCTGCCTTACGTACCCTGGGCTGTGACTATGCCCAAGGTTATGTCATCAGCCGACCCTTAGATGCCGAGCAGATGACTCAACTGCTGCATCAGCCTGCTGCTACCGCTAATAGCTACAATTAACGCAAACGATCAGGCAAGCGTAGCCCCTGTAAACTGCGCTTAACAGCCTGCAAGTGTTCCATGAGTTTAGGGCCACGCATTTTCGCTACGCCCACAGCCAAAACATCAATGGCAACCAGGTGCACAATACGTGAACTCATAGGAGTATAGATTTCCGTGTCCTCGGGCACATCCATAAATAAAGGCAGGGTTACCATATCCGCCAACGGCGAACCGGAAGGGCAGAGACCAATAACACTGGCACCGGCCTCTTTAGCCAGCTGTACACTCTGCATGAGCGATTTGGTGCGCCCCGTTTGTGAGATAGCAACAACAACATCACCGGTTCCCAGGGTAACCGCCGACATATTCTGCATATGGGGATCAGAGTAGGCTGCTGTCGACATCTGTAAGCGGAAAAACTTATGCTGCGCATCCACCGCAACCGCACCAGAGGCACCAAAACCGTAAAACTCAACACGATTTGCATTCGTTAATAATTGAATCGCTTCCTGAAGCTTTTGGGTGTCGAGTTTATCCCTAACCTGCAGCAGTACCCCGATAGTCGAGTCGAAAATGCTGCGTGAAAACTCGGCCACCGTATCACCATCATTCATGGAAAACTGGGTAAAGCTAGTATCTGTAGCCAGGACTTGCGCTAAACGCAGCTTAAAATCCTGAAAGCCATCACAACCTAAAGCTCGGCAAAAGCGTACAACGGTGGGTTCGCTCACATGAGCTTCTGTCGCCAAGTCAACAATGCGCATATGAATCACCTCGTTGGGGTTCTTCAGCACATAGTTGCCAACCTTTTGTTCAGAGCGGCGAAAAGAGTCAAGCGTCTTGCGTAGGTGTTCAAGAATATTAATCACGGCACTTCATTCTTTTTTGATGGCATTAAAAGACTATTCTACCTGTCTCAACCGCTTGGCATGAACCCATTTTTACTCTTTACCCGTCAAGTCGTCATTTACTTGCAATTTTGGCGTAAAAAATGCTAATTAAAGTAGAAGCTGTTGTTCGAAAGTAGGTTGCTTGAATCCCTAGGATAGGAGGTAACTTATGCGCCAGCACGCATCTGTTGATCAAATCAAAGCCGATTTACTGAACGTTTTTAAAGGTTTTAGAGAAAGCGAGTCTCAGCAGCGGCAGCGCCTAGAGGCTGAACGACAACGCCGAGCTCGGCAAAGTATAGAGGAAATACGCGAGCAAAAGCGTTTACGTGAAGAACTCAGCAACGGTTGGGATTTAGAGTTCAACTAGTTTTTTTGTGTAAAGCAGGAACTTCCATTAACCAGAAGTGTTTTATAAGCTGTTGCACTTCTTTTTTACTAATGGAAGGAGACTGCTTTGCCTGAGTCAAAGCTCCACACGTTTATAGTGCGTCATGGCCTATTACTGACCCTTTTAGGTGCACTGGGCACGGTCATGGCTGCCTATTTATATGAGCAGATCACGGGCCTGCTACCCTGTCCTCTTTGCTGGGTACAACGCTGGGTATTCATTGCCTTTGCTGGTTTAAGCCTCGTCGCCCTAGCCGCTTCTCGCTGGCGCTGGCTACACTGGCCTTTGATCTTGCTTTATGCCGCCTTAACCGCACTAGGCTCGGGTGTTGCCCTACGCCATCTTTATATCAAGCTTAATCCACAAACGGTTAGCTGTGGCATGGATGTAGAGATGCTATTGGATTTCTTTCCGTTAAAAGAAGCTATTACCCATATGCTGCTAGGCAGCTCAGATTGCGCCCAACAGGCTGACTTTCTAGGCTTACCTTTACCTTCCTGGAGTTTAACGGGCTATCTTCTGCTCGGTACTTTAGCCATCTATTCGTTATATAAAAAATCAGCTTAAAAAAAAGCCCCGGCCTAGCCGGGGCAAAGTCCTCTTGAGAAGACACCTAAACTTTTACAGTCAACCGCTAATTAGCGATCAGTTCTCGTTAACGAAAAGTTCTTGGACGCAGCACCTCTGGTGCCAGGAAGTCCTTCTCACCTAGCTCCTCATGATCACCCAGAAGGCGGCCCTGCTTTTCAAGACCATAGTAGGTGTGCTTGTGGAAAGTATCGTAGTACTTTTCACGAGTTTCTCTCACATCACCGGTATAACGAGGGTCTTGTGGGCGTTCATGGCTATTAATATATTCAGCAAGATCCCAAGAATCC
>SKIX01000120.1 GCA_007116195.1 Marinospirillum sp.
CCAACGAAAAGGCTGGCAGATCAGTGGCCAGACACCGCAGCGGTTGAAGGCCTGCCCTAGATATAGATCCAGACGCTCAAACTTCGTGATCCAACGGTTGCCGTAGGCGGGCAGCGGGCGTTTCAAGCTCATGCCGGAGTTCCCCTTGCAGGTGTGCAGTCAGTAACTGATAAAAACGCTCAACCACTTCATCCCAGCTGTGATGCTGCATGCGCTGATAAGCCAGTTGGCCCATTTGCAGACGCAGGGTTTCATCCAGCGCTAGATCACAGGCGGCTTGCACAAAGGCTGCGGTGCCGCTTGCTTCCTCAACCAGGTAGCCTTGGCGACCCTGGGTGATCAGCTCGCCCGCTGCCGCCCGTTGGAAGCCAACAACCGGCAAGCCTGAGGCCAGGGCTTCAGCCACCACATTGCCGTAGGTCTCGGTCAAGCTGGGAAATAAAAACAAATCCATGCTGGCGTAATGACGCGCTAGGTCTTCACCCTGTTTGCAACCGACCAGAATCGCTGAGGGGCATTGGCTGCGCACCTCCTGTTCCAGCGGGCCATCACCGACCAGCAGCAGGCGGGCCAGGGGCTGTTCACTGCGCACCGCCTTAAAGGCTCTTAGCAGCAAGGGCAGATTTTTCTCACCGGCCAGGCGTCCGACATAACCGACCAGCAGCTGATTTTCAGCCAACCCCAGTGATTGGCGCAGCTCAGCGCAGCGTTTGCTGGGGTGAAATAACTCGGTATCCACGCCACGGCCGAGGCGTTCAACTCGTCCATAGCCCTGATCCAGCAACTCATTGCGCTGCTGAAAGGAGGGTGTCAGGGTCAGGTTGGATGCACGGTGAAAGGCTTTGAGGTAAGCCTGCAAAGGTGTTTTCAGCCAGCCCAGGCGGTAGTGCGTCAGGTACTGATCAAAATTGGTGTGAAAGCCGGTGATCACCGGAATCTTTCTGCGCCGGGCAAACCGCAGAGCATCCAGCCCCAGAGGGCCCTCAGTGGCGATGTAAAAAATATCGGGTGGGTTGTCTCGCCAGTGTTTTTTCACTCGCTCAGGTAGTTTCCAGCCGAACTTTAGCGAGCGATAACCGGGCAAGGGGTGCCCTGCGGCCTGCCAGCTGCTGAACTTCGGTAGGCTGCTATCACTAACACCTGGCCAGACCAGGTCGATCTGAGCACCCTTGCTGATCAGGCCACGACACCAGTGATTCAGGGTCAGGCTGACGCCGTTAACATCGGGAACAAAGGTTTCAGTGATCATTGCCAAGCGCATGCTGGATTCCTCATCGTTCATCATGAAAAGAAGTCTGCTGCGCTCAAATGACAAGTCGAAGACGTCTGGATGAAACCTCGATGACAGCGACCTTCACCAAGGCGTCATCTGGGCGTCATCAAAGTGTCGACTAAGCCCTGCAAGCTTGAGTTGAAAACTTGACCTCTGCAATTTAGGAGACAACCTATGCATGCACTACTCAACTTAAACTCTTTTAACTCAGACTCCTTAATGCAAACCTGGAAAGACCAGCTGAGTGTTTTCTGTGACCCTAGTCGTAAGCTGAACCTCTACTTAGTCGATCAGCTTGCAGAAATGACCGATCAACAACTAAAAAGCCTGGAAAACTATGGTTTGTTGGCTCTGGGTCAGTTGAAAAAAGCGGCTGAAATTCGTGATGAGGAAAGCGCGCATCGCTTTGGTTTATCGCAAGCTGATTTTTACTCAGAGCTGTCTCGCAAGGCTCTTCAAGATGCTCGTGAGCTAAGCCAGCGTAATCTGGAGTTAGCGCGTGAAGTGGGCCAGCTGTTGAGTCAGAGCCAGCAGCTGACAGCTAAGTAGTCTGGGCTAACTCAGCACCCTAATAACCGTTTAAAGCATGGCTTTAGGCGGTTTTTTATATTTAATCCTTGTCATCATATTTTCATAATTTCTTCGCATTAGCGTCATTCAGCCCTGTTAACTTGCATACCTGAGTTGAGCTACAGCCTAGCACCGGGTTGGGCTGAGCTAACCGGTTTAATCAATCTTCGACTAACGAAGGCCAAGTAAAAAAAGGTAAAAGATGATGAAAAAAACGCTAATCGCTTCTGCTGTAGTTGCTTCTTTGGCTGCGGGTTCTGCTCAGGCCATTACCCTTTATGAAAGTGAAGATGGCGCAACCAAGTTAGATCACTATGGTCGCCTGCAAACCGAGCTCTACAACAATGGTGATTACAATAAGATTCAGGATAATGGCACGCGCTTGGGTTTTCGTGCCAGTCACCAGGAAAATGACAACTTGCGCAGCTTTGCTCGCTTAGAGTTCCGTTTTGCTGCAGATGATGCCAGCAACAAGCAGGAATTGACCGTGCGTAATTCCTACCTGGGTGTTGAAGGCAACTGGGGTAAGGTTTGGGCGGGTAACTTTGATTCCATCTATTTTGGCTATGTGTCAGGCTTGATGGAAGTTGAACAGCGTGATGGTGTGGATTACACCGGTGGTGGCACCAATGGCCGTGCTGACAGCCTGGCGTATGAATTCAAGGCCGGCGATCTGAAATTTGCCGTGATGGCCAAGCACTTTGTAGATGAAGCGGAAGAGGATGAAGCCTTTAACCTTCAGGCCGCTGTTGCCTACCAAATGGGTGATCTGACTCTATCGGCTGCCTTTGATCAAAACAACGATGACGAGGTTGTCGGTGCCTCTGGCGACCCTCGTATTGGTTTGGCTGCCAACTATAAAATGGACGACCTTAATTTAACAGGTATTGTTGAGCTGGAAGACGGCGAAACCCGCTTTGGTTTGGCTGCTGAATACCGTATGGACCCTGTTCGCATCTATGGTGCTTTCAGCTACACCAGTGAAGACTTTACCGGTGAAAAAGCTTATGAAGATAAAGAAACGGCCTTTATGGCTGGTGTGCGTTACGACATCAGCAAGCCCATGTTCGTTTATGCTGAAGCCACGGGTGGTGACAAGTACGACGACAGCACCTTTACTCTGGGTGCCCGTTATAGCTGGTAAATCTTAGCTTGAG
>SKIX01000148.1 GCA_007116195.1 Marinospirillum sp.
CTTATGATCTGGGTGCCTCGGGTTTTATTGTTAAACCCGTTAGTATTGATGACTTTATTCAACAAGTACAACAACTAGAAGACTATTGGTTTAGCTTGGTTAAAAGGCCTCAGGACTGAGCCGGATGATCAGGCAAGGGGTAAAAATGACTGAAAAGCAGTCGCTTACTTTGAAGTTCCAGCCTCAGGTACTGGTGGTAGAAGATGACCTGGATGAAGCGCAACTGATTCGTTGGCAGTTGACGGAAAATGACAGTGATGCCTTCCGAGTTGAGGTGGCCTCCTGCCTGGCGGAAATCAGCCGTCTGGTGACTGAGGGTTATCGGCCGGATGTGATACTGCTGGATTTGAACCTGCCGGATTCAGCGGGTCTGGAGACGGTGAGAAAAGCCAATCAGCTACTGGGAACCTTGCCCATCGTCGTGCATACCGGCCGCGATGATTTTGCCCTGACTGAAGCGGCCATCGAGCTGGGTGCCCAGGATTACCTGATCAAGGGGGTGGATAGCTGGATTCTGCGTAAATCCTTGCGCTATGCCCTGTTGCGCCATGAACGTGACGAACAGGACCGCTTGGCGCGCAGTGTGTTTGAACATGCCAGTGAGGCGATTCTGATTACGGACAGTGAAGGGAAAATCCTTCAGGTTAATGAAGCCTTTACGCAGATTACCGGTTATAGCCAGGAAGAAGCCCTGGGGCAAACACCAGCCTTACTGAAATCCGGTCACCATAATGAGCACTTCTATCGCAAACTCTGGCAAGAGCTGCAAGCTCAGGGGCAGTGGCGCGGTGAGGTCTGGAATCGGCGCAAGAATGGCGAGCTATTTGCTGAGCAGTTGAATATCAATGCGGTTCGCGATCAGCGCAATGAAATTACCCAGTATGTGGCCTTGTTCAGTGATATTACCCAGATGAAAGAGGAACAGCGCAGCTTGCACCACAAGGCCAACCATGATGCTCTAACAGGCCTGCCCAATCGCAGCCTGTTTCTGGATCGCCTGGAACAGGCTTTTGTTAGTCTGCGCCGGCACGGTGGTCGCCTGGCGGTAGTGTTCCTGGATCTGGATGGCTTCAAACCAGTGAATGATACCTACGGCCATGATGCGGGTGACTGGGTGCTTCAGGAAGTCTCGCAAAGAATTCTGGGCTGTTTGCGTGCTGAAGATACCCTGGCCCGCATTGGCGGTGATGAGTTTGTTCTTCTGTTGCAGCATCAGACGGATATGCCCTTGACACTTAAGCTGTTACAGCGGGTATTGAGTGAAGTGGGGCGTACTTTTCACTGGAAGCAGGAAGAACTTCGGGTTTCGGCCAGCCTGGGGGTCAGCCTCTACTCAGGTGAGTCGGGCGTGACCGCAGAGCACTTGATGCAGCAGGCTGATGAGGCCATGTATCAGGCCAAGAAGGCCGGTAAAAACGACTTTCGGTTTTATGACGCCGCGCTGGCGGTCACGGCAGCCGAGCAGGTGTCGCGCGAAAGTGAAATTCGTACCGCCCTGGACAAACAAGAGTTACAGATTTTTTATCAGCCCATCCTTGATTTACAGTCCGGCCAGCCCGTTGCCGTGGAAGCCTTGTTGCGCTGGCAGCATCCTGAAAAAGGCCTTTTGACGTCGGATGAGTTCATCCAAGACCTGGAAGCGGCAGACCTCTGGCTCAACCTGCATCAGTGGGTTTTAGAGCAGGTTTTACTGCAGCTAAATGCTTGGTATGCAAGAGGTTTACAGCTACCGATCAGCTTGAATATTGCTGCTGGGCAACTCAAGCAGCCCCGTTTTCCTGAATTGCTTTACCAGCAGTGCCTGGGTCGCCTGCCTGCGCCTGGCTCTTTATCGCTGGAAGTGAAGGAGCTGGATGCTCTAGATAAGCTTTCAGCCATGGAAAGCCTACAAGCAGCCTGCGAGCCTCTGGGTATTCGCTTGGTGCTGGATGATTTTGGAGCGGGCTATTCTTCGTTGCCGTTTCTCAAGCGCCTAGGGGTCGCCGAACTGAAAACAGACCGCACTTTTATTGACAGGCTGCTGGATAGCTCTAGTGATTTGGCTGTGGTTGAAGCCAGCCTGGGGCTAGCGACTGCTTTTCGCTGTCGCTTGACGGCGAAAGGAGTTGAGCAGGCTCAGGCCTGTTATCTGTTAGCTCGCTTGGGCTGTCATCAGGCTCAGGGGCGTTATCTTTGTGAACCCTTGTCAGTGCAGGGTCTGGAAGCCTGGCTGAAAAGTCGTAAGTCGGTAGGTGCCTGGTCTTCCGAGTATGGGCTTTATCAACGAGACGACCTGCCCCTGGTGACAGCGGCTGTTGATCATCGTGCCTGGGTTCATCAGTTGGAGGAATTTCTTGCCGGTCATCTTCAGCATCCACCCCCTTTAAAGTTGGATGCTTGTCGTTTTGGCCGCTGGTGGCATGCACAAACGGGCGAGCTTAGCCAGCATCCGCTGTTTAAGCGCCTGGGCGAAATTCATACCGAGGTTCATACCACAGCAGAAAGTATTCTTCAGGCATATCAGAAGCAGCAACAAGCGGAAATTGAAGCCCTGCTGATACGCCTGCAAGGCCTTAAGAGCGAGCTGCTGCAAGGCCTGGAAGACTTGCTGCTAGTTAATAAACAGCTTCTAATGCAGAAGCAGTGCCAGCCTGACTTGCCAACGGAGACATGAGGATGAAATTTACACTACTTAAGAGCAGTTTGCTCTTGCTTTGCATGTTCGCTGCGGCAACTCTGCATGCCAGTGAGCGTTGGCTGGTCGGCTTTGCTCAGGATACTCTGGGTAATGACTGGCGCGTGGCTCAGGTGCGTGCGGTTGAAGAAGGCCTGGCTGGGCACCCTTATATTGATTTTATTGCGACCGATGCTCAGGGGGAGATCTCGCTGCAGGCTCGGCATATTGAAGAGCTGGCCGAGCGCGGCGTTGATCTGATTATTACCAGCCCCAGAGATCAGGATGCTCTGGCTCCAGTGATTGAACGGGTCTATCGCCAAGGTATC
>SKIX01000113.1 GCA_007116195.1 Marinospirillum sp.
GGTAGCCTTGGCGATTTTGTCTTCGCTGGAAGCTCGCCAGTTGCTGAACGTGATTCAGAATGGCGACCTCCAAGCGCTGACACGGGTGCCGGGTATCGGCAAGAAAACCGCAGAACGTCTGTTGGTGGATCTAAAAGACCGCTTGAAAAGCTGGCAACCCCAGCAAATGGCGAAGCTGGAACTGCCGGTGGATGCCAGCCAGCCAAGTACCGACCACCGAGCCGAAGCCGAGGCCGCCCTGGTAGCTCTGGGTTACAAACCCACTGAAGCCAGTCGTGCTCTGTCTGGTATCGAGCCGGAGGGGTTGGATACCCAAGCACTGATCAAGGCTGCGTTGAAGCAGGTTACCCGCTGATGCAGCTGGTCTATGAGGCCAGTGATATTTTGGAAGCGCATATTGTCGCGGGTATGCTGCAAGCACGCCACCTGGAGGTCTATGTCGACGGGCATTATCTGCATGGAGCCATAGGAGAAATGGCGCCAACGGGTTTTGCGCGGGTTTATGTTAGCGATGAAGACTTTGCCCTTGCCTGGCAGCTGGTTGATGCCTATAAAAAAGCAGATTAAGACCTTTGTCTGTTAGAATAACGTTTGAATTTGCCAGCCAACAGGAACCGCCTGCAGTGATTGAAAGTGACCGCCTTGTTGTAGCAGAAAGCCTGCCGCAGGAATCCAATCAGGATCATGCCATTCGCCCCAAGTGTCTTGCGGACTATAAAGGTCAGCCTCAGGTGCGTGAGCAGATGGATATCTTTATTAGTGCGGCTAGAGGACGCAAAGAAGCGCTGGATCACACCTTGATTTTTGGCCCTCCAGGTTTGGGTAAAACTACTCTGGCTAATATTATTGCTGAAGAGATGGGGGTACATATCAAGAGCACTTCCGGCCCAGTGATGGAGAAAGCTGGCGATCTGGCTGCCATGCTGACCAATCTGGATGAAGGAGACGTGCTTTTTATTGATGAAATTCATCGCCTTAATCCTGCTGTAGAAGAAGTTCTTTATCCGGCGATGGAAGACTACCAGCTGGATATTATGATCGGTGAAGGCCCAGCCGCTCGCTCAATTAAATTGGATCTACCCCCTTTTACCCTAGTGGGTGCGACCACACGTGCGGGTCTGCTCACTGCTCCGCTGCGTGATCGCTTTGGTATAGTGCAGCGTTTAGAGTTTTATTCGGTTGCTGATTTAACGACTATTGTTTCCCGTTCAGCGCGGCTTTTAGGGTTGGAAGCTGATACCTTGGGTGCAGAAGAAATTGCTCGGCGCTCAAGGGGCACACCTCGTATTGCTAATCGTCTGCTGCGGCGGGTTAGAGATTTTGCTGAGGTTAAATCAGATGGCAAGATAACCAAGGAGCTGGCTGATCTAGCTTTAAACCTGTTGAATGTTGACACCCACGGCCTGGACTCTATGGATCGGCGTTTGTTGCTGGCAATGATGGAGAAGTTTGCCGGAGGGCCAGTAGGTGTGGAGAGCCTAGCCGCTGCCATTTCTGAATCTCGCGATACCATCGAGGAAGTCTTGGAACCCTATCTCATTCAACAGGGTTTTATGATGCGAACAGCAAGGGGTCGCCAGGTTACTCACTTGGCCTGGCTACACTTTGGCTTAACACCGCCTGAGTAGAGGAGCTGATGATGTCGTTGTTACCCGACAAGAGCTTTTGCCTTCCGGTTCGAGTTTACTATGAAGACACGGATGCTGGTGGTATTGTCTACTACGTCAATTACCTGAAGTTCATGGAAAGAGCGAGAACAGAGTGGTTAAGGCAGCTGGGTTGGCAGCAATCCAGGTTGCCCGTGATTTTTGTTGTACGCCGAGTTGAAACTGATTATTTGCGCCCTGCTGTTCTCGATGACCTGCTGAAGGTGAAGGTTGAGCTGCTTGCAGCGAAGGGAGCCAAGCTGATCTTTCATCAAACCATCTGGTCTGATGATGAACTTCTCTGTCAGGCCAGGGTCGAGGTAGCTAGTGTTGATCGTGCTTCACTTAAGCCTTGCCGTTTGCCCGCTAACCTGGCTGCCACCCTGCCCAAGCCTGAGCAGCCTGCTTAATTCTACTGATTAAAGTTTCAAGGAGTCTAAGTTGCAAGAGCTCACTTTTTGGAAAATGGTGTTCCAGGCCAGTTTCTTTATCCAGTTTTTGATGGTGGCACTGCTAGCGGGTTCCATTATTTCATGGATCGCCATTTTTCAGCGCTGGCAGATTTTTCGGGTAGCTCGTCAAGCCCATGACGAATTTCGTGAGCGCTTCTGGTCAGGCATAGAGCTGACGGAGTTATTTCGTGATACCGACCCCTATGAGGTGCAGGGTGCTGAGCGGGTCATCTACTCAGGCTTTAAAACCTTTAATCGGATTCGCCAAAAAACCTCTGATCCTGAACCTATTCTTGAAGGTGTTGAGCGTTCCATGCGTATAGCCTTGGCTGAAGAGCAGGATCGCCTGCATTCTGGCTTACCCATTTTGGCAACTATCGGCTCGGTTAGTCCGCATGTTGGCTTGTTTGGCACCGTTTGGGGCATTATGGAGGCCTTCAAAAGTCTGGCAGGTGTGCAACAGGCCACCTTTGCTGTGGTGGCACCCGGTATGGCTGAGGCCTTAATGACTACAGCGATGGGGTTATTTGTCGCCATCCCTTCTGTTATTGCTTACAACCGCTATGTTTCCTCCAGCGAAAGCCTGCTTAACCATTATGAAAACTTTGCTGATGAATTTTCGGGAATTTTGCATCGTAGCCTGATCAAAAAGACTGACCAGGGAAGCTGATATGCGTACGCAAAGGTTAAGACGTAGCCCGCCTAAGCCACCCATTGCTGAAGTTAATGTACTGCCCTACATCGATGTTATGTTGGTGCTCTTGGTTATTTTTATGGTAACAGCACCCATTCTGACTCAGGGGGTGGATGTCGAGTTACCTGAGGTCAGCTCTGAGCCTATACAGACTGATGAGCAAAATGAACCTCTAGTGGTTAGCCTA
>SKIX01000224.1 GCA_007116195.1 Marinospirillum sp.
ATGGCTTCACGCTTTTCGCCCAGCTCGGTACGTTCAGCAATATGCTGTAAGCGATCAAAATTGGTATTAGCACCTGAGTTGATACAAATCAACGTGGACTCACTGATTCCTGTACGCTCGACATACTTTTTCAACCCAGCAAGCGATAAGGCACCTGAAGGCTCAGCAACAGCACGCGTGTCTTCAAAAATATCCTTTACTGCTGCACAAATTTCATCCGTGGTGGCCGTAATCACTTCATCAACATGGTCTTTGCAGACTTTAAAAGGCTCTTTACCTATCTGGGCCACCGCGACCCCTTCAGCAAAAATGCCTACCTGATCCAACGTGACCCGCTTGCCTGCCTTCATTGCAGCTGCCAGACAGGCGGAATCCTCAGCTTCAACACCGATGACCTTAATATCTGGGCGCAGATATTTAACATAGGCCGCCACACCTGCAATTAAGCCGCCGCCGCCGACGGGCACAAAAATAGCATGAATGGGATCAGGGTATTGATGCAGCAGCTCCATACCTATCGTACCCTGCCCAGCAATCACATCAGGGTCATCATAGGGTGGAATATAGGTGTAGCCCTTTTCTTCAACCAGCTGCAAAGCGTGCTCTAGCGCTTCACCAAAGGCATCGCCTTTAAGAATAACCCTGGCTCCACGAGCACGTACGGCCTGCACCTTAATATCAGGAGTAATCCGCGGCATGACGATCACCGCTTTAACGCCCATTTGCTTGGCGGCCATCGCTAAGCCTTGAGCATGGTTGCCTGCAGAAGCAGCTATGACACCCTGATCTTTTTCTGCTTGGCTAAGCTGGGCCATTTTATTAAAGGCCCCTCGAATCTTAAACGAGTAGACAGGTTGCAGGTCTTCACGCTTGATCCATACGGAGTTATTCAGGCGTTTGGACATAAAACGAGCTTCGGACAAGGGTGTTTCCAGTGCGGCATCGTAAACTCGGGCCTGAAGGATTTTCTTCACGTAGTGTTCAAGCATGATTTGGTGAAACCCCATTAGTGGTTGCAAACAGCCGCACATTGTGGCCTTTCGATCTGCAATCGTCCAGTGATCGCTAAGGGTTGAACTTGCTATACTGCACAAAACTTTATTCAGGAGCAGACACGCATGACTCAGGATCAACTTAAACAGGCGGTTGCCAAAGCAGCCCTGGACGAAATACGCGATGATTTACATAAGGATGCGATCATCGGCGTAGGCACAGGCTCAACAGCCAATTTTTTTATTGATGAACTGGCCCGGTTCAAAATGGACTTCGAGGGTGCAGTTGCTAGCTCTGAAGCCACAGCCGAACGCCTGCGTGCCCACGGTATTCAGGTTTTTGACCTCAATGCTGCCGGTCAGTTAGCGGTCTATGTGGATGGTGCAGATGAAATCAATCACCGCCTACAAATGATCAAAGGTGGTGGCGCAGCACTAACACGAGAAAAAATAGTTGCAGCTTGCAGTCAAAAATTCATCTGCATTGCCGATGAAAGCAAGCGCGTTGAGGTGCTGGGTGAATTTCCTTTACCTATTGAAGTGCTGCCTATGGCTCGCAGCCACTTAGGTAGAGAGCTGGTTAAACTGGGCGCTGATCCCCAGTGGCGCGAAAATGTTCGCACCGATAACGGCAATTGGATTATCGACTGTTACAACTTCCTGCTGGATGATCCTTTGAAACTGGAAAGCCGCATCAATGATATCGCCGGGGTGGTCTGTAATGGTATCTTCGCCCAGCGTCCAGCCGATGTTCTACTACTAGGCTGTAAGGAAGGCGTAAAGCGTTTTACTGCCTAACTAAAGTAGCCAGGTAACGGGTTAAGCGGGCAGCTCCAGGGCACCCACTTTTGCAACCACCCGTTGCCATGCTGGCTCAGCCTTGAGTCGCTGGTTATAAGCTTGAATATTTGGATAGTTGGTCAGCTTCACACTTTTAGCCAGCGCCAGCATCGGGAAGCTCATCTGCACATCCGCAGCCGTCAACTCCTTGCCTAAAAACCAGGTTTTACCTTGTAGCTGCTGCTCAATAAAATCCAGGTGGCGCTCCAGGTTCGGCTTAACAAAGCTATCCTTTACTTTACTACTAATACCCTTAGCGACAGGTTTAACAAAAAACGGCATGGGGCTGGTTTCAACTCGGCTGAAGACCAGTTGCATCAATAGCAAAGGCATCAATGAGGCTTCAGCATAATGCAGCCAGTAACGGTAATCCATCCAAGCATCCTGATCTTCAGCAGAGGGTTGCAAACGGCCCTGAGCATAATAAGTTAACAGGTATTCTATAATAGCGCCTGATTCAGCCAGAACGCGTTTTCCATCAGTCAAAATGGGGGACTTGCCAAGGGGATGTAGCTGCTGTAAAGATTCAGGCGCTAACAGGGTTTGAGGATCGCGCTGATAAATTTTTAACTCATAGTCTAGCTCTAACAGCTCGAGAAGCCAGACCAGGCGATGTGAGCGCGATTGCTCCAGATGATGCAAAGTCAACATAAGCTGCTCCAGTTGCTAGACGTTTAAAAAAGGTTGAATAATTTGCAGCTGTTTATCCAAGGCACCGCGGTTAGCGGCAACAACCTCTGCCGCAGCGGTTGTCAGCTGCTGGCAAGTAGCCGTGTCCTTTAAAAGCTTGGCAAGCAGCTCAGGCAAAGCATCTGCTGTACTGATCTCCTTAAGACCGCCAGCTGCTCTTAGCAGCTCGGCAATATCGGCAAAATTATCCAGGTAGGGGCCGGTAATAATCGGTGTGTGTACAGCTGCAGGTTCCAGAAGGTTATGGCCACCTATCGGCACCAGACTACCGGCAACAAACGCCAAGTCTGCAATTGCATAGAAAAGCAGCATCTCTCCAAGGGTATCGCATAGATAAACCTGCGTCTGCCGGTAAACAGGATCTTGTTGGCTACGACGACTAAAAGAAAAGCCTGCCTGTTTAATTAGCTCTGCTACCTCATCAAAACGCTGTGGATGTCGAGGCAC
>SKIX01000049.1 GCA_007116195.1 Marinospirillum sp.
GCACGAAACTCATCCAGATCCTTGAATTGACGGTAAACGGAAGCAAAACGAATATAGGCGACCTGATCCAATTTTTTCAGTTGCTGCATAACCTTCTCACCCACCTGAAGTGAAGGCACTTCTCGTTCACCACTTGCGCGTAATTGTTGGCGAATACGCTCCAAGGCTGCCTCCAGAGCTTCCGTATCCACTGGACGTTTTTCCAGGGCACGCTGCAAGCCTGCACGCAACTTGGCTTCATCAAAAGCTTCGCGGGAACCATCGCGTTTAACCACACGTGGCATTAACAATTCAGCGGTTTCATAGGTGGTAAAGCGTTCACCACAGGAGGTGCACTGACGGCGACGCCGCACCTGATCACCACCGGCAACCAGTCGGGAGTCATTAACTTTAGTTTCTTCAGCGCTACAGAAAGGACAATGCATGACCTCTACCGTCGGAAGGTAGGGTTCTCTGACCCCAAGGCCAGAGAACCGAGATGTTGCCTACTTGTACACAGGGAAGCGAGCACAAAGCGCCGCTGCCTTTTCACGCACTTCAGCTTGGATCTGAGTGTTATTAATATCGTCCAGAATATCACATATCCAGCCAGCCAGCTCAGTACACTCGGCTTCTTTAAAGCCGCGTGTCGTGACCGCAGGCGTACCGATGCGCAGACCGGAAGTCACAAAAGGGCTTTGTGGATCCTTAGGCACGGCATTCTTGTTGACGGTAATGTGAGCGGCACCCAGGGCGGCGTCAGCTTCTTTACCGGTCAGACCCTTGGAAATCAGGCTGAGCAGGAAGAGGTGATCTTCAGTGCCGTTGGAAACCACATCATAACCACGGTCCATCATCACCTTAGCCATCGCCTGAGCGTTCTTGACCACCTGCTGCTGGTAGGCCTTGAACTCATCGCTCATGGCTTCTTTAAAGCAGATCGCCTTGGCTGCGATCACGTGCATTAGAGGGCCACCCTGACCACCGGGGAAAACGGCGGAGTTCAGCTTTTTGTAGATGTCTTCATCGTTGCAGGCTGACAAGATCAAGCCACCACGAGGACCACGCAGGGTTTTGTGAGTGGTGGTGGTAACGACATGAGCATGCTGCATGGGGCTGGGGTAAACACCGGCAGCGACCAAGCCGGCAATGTGCGCCATATCAACAAATAGGTAAGCACCCACCTTGTCGGCGATTTCACGGAACTTGGCCCAGTCAATCACCTTGGAATAAGCAGAAAAGCCAGCAATAATCATTTTTGGCTGATGCTCAACGGCCAGGCGCTCAACTTCGGCATAGTCAATCTCGCCAGTGTCTGGGTTCAAACCATACTGCACAGCGTTGTAGAGCTTGCCGGAAAAGTTCGGTTTGGCACCGTGAGTCAGGTGACCGCCTTCAGCCAGGCTCATGCCCAGTACGGTATCACCTGGCTTGACTAGAGCCAAAAACACCGCCGAGTTGGCTTGAGAGCCGGAATGTGGCTGAACATTAGCGTAGGTGGCACCAAAGAGTTCACAAGCACGGTCAATCGCCAGCTGTTCAGCTTTATCGACAAACTCACAGCCACCGTAGTAGCGCTTGCCGGGGTAGCCTTCAGCATACTTATTGGTCAGCAGGCTACCCTGAGCTTCCATAACCCTTGGGCTGGTGTAGTTTTCTGAGGCGATGAGTTCAATATGATCTTCCTGGCGCTGCACTTCTTCCTGCATAGCAGACCAGATTTCAGGATCAAAATCAGCAATATTCATTTCACGACTAAACATGGCTTCCCCGGTGGGCTTGGACGGATTGCAAAATTTAAGCGTTCTATTCTACATCAGTCTTGCTTGGCCTTCCTATCAAAAAAATGACCGAACCGCCATGAAGACTTTTCATGCAGCTAGCGCAAACGCTCAGGCTCAAAAACGGCTCCCATACGGGGTAGCTGTTCTGCTAAATCAGCCTGAACCAACTCACCCGAATGAGTAGCAGTCAGGCGTCCCTCGGCATCAAAAAAGTAGGTGACGGGTAGTCCTCGATGGCCCGAATGGGCTAGCAGACCACCCACGGGATCTAACAACAGATGCTGCAGGCTCAATTGCTGATCCAGCAAAAACTGCTCAATGGTTGAACCTCCCTCACCGTGGTTAACCAGCAGCACCTTCAGTTCTGGGTGGGTGGCATCCAGCTTAGCCAACAAAGGCATTTCACGAACACAAGGGGGACACCAGGTCGCCCAAACATTAACCAGTAGAGGCTGACCCGCGTAGTCACTCAAGTAAACCGATTCACCTGTAAGCGTTTGCAGGCTGACATCAGGCAGAGCACGGTTCTGCTGATTAATCACCTGGATACCCAAGGCTAACAAACCGATAACAAAAGCAATAACCGTAAGCGATATCAGGGCTGTCTTGTATTTCAATTGGATTTCCTTTTATTGGTTCAAGAGGTGCAGGCTGGCATTCTTGATGGCTTCCACCTATCATGCCCCTTTATTGATATTAGCCTGGCAGACAAGTTCACAGGAGTTTTCGTCGTTTATGGCTCAGTATGTTTACACCATGCATCGGGTGGGTAAAACCATCCCCCCTAAAAAAGATATTCTTAAAGACATTTCTTTGTCTTTTTTTCCGGGCGCCAAAATTGGCGTGCTCGGCCTCAATGGCGCGGGTAAGTCGACCCTACTGCGCATCATGGCTGGAGTTGATAAAGACTTCCATGGCGAAGCCCGCCCCATGCCGGGCATTAAGGTCGGCTACTTGCCGCAAGAGCCAGAACTGGATCCTGCAAAAAATGTGCGCGAAATCGTCGAGGAAGCCGTATCTGAAGTCAAGGATGCTCAGGCCCGCTTAGATGAAGTTTATGCTGCCTATGCTGATCCAGATGCTGACTTCGATGCCCTGGCCGCCGAGCAGGCAAAATTGGAAAACATCATTGAGGCCTCGGACGCCCACAACCTGGAGCGCAAGCTGGAAGTCGCTGCCGATGCTCTGCGTCTGCC
>SKIX01000245.1 GCA_007116195.1 Marinospirillum sp.
ATGCACTTTTGGCACGCGACAAGCATGCACGCGTCGCCTGTGAAACGCTGGTGAAAACAGGGGTTGCGGTTGTTGGTGGCGAGATTACCACCAATGCCTGGGTGGATCTGGAAGACCTGGTACGCGGTGTTATCAAAGAGATTGGTTATACCTCATCGGATGTAGGTTACGACGGCGATACCTGTGGTGTGATTAATATCATCGGCAAGCAGTCAGTGGATATTGCTCAGGGTGTGGATCGCCAGAAGCCGGAAGATCAGGGTGCGGGTGATCAGGGTTTGATGTTCGGTTATGCTTCCAATGAAACCGATGTGCTTATGCCTGCGCCCATCACCTTTGCTCACCGCCTGGTTGAACGTCAGGCCGAAGCTCGCAAATCGGGTTTGTTGAACTGGCTGCGCCCTGATGCGAAAAGTCAGGTCACCTGCCGTTATGAAAACGGCAAGGTCGTTGGTATTGATGCGGTGGTGCTGTCAACTCAGCATAACCCGGAAGTGTCGCAAAAAGACCTGCAGGAAGCGGTGATGGAATTAATCGTTAAGCACACCCTGCCACCGGAGTTACTGCATAAAGACACCCGATTCCACATCAACCCCACCGGCAAATTTGTGATTGGCGGCCCTGTGGGTGACTGTGGTTTGACGGGTCGTAAAATCATCGTGGATACCTATGGCGGTATGGCGCGCCACGGCGGCGGGGCCTTCTCGGGTAAAGATCCTTCCAAGGTGGATCGCTCAGCCGCCTATGCTGGTCGTTATGTAGCCAAGAACCTGGTCGCGGCGGGCATTGCCGAGCGCTGCGAGATTCAAGTCTCCTACGCCATAGGGGTGGCTGAACCGACTTCGGTATCTGTGAACACCTTTGGTACGGGTAAAATTGGCGACGATAAGATTATTCAGTTGATTCGCCAGCACTTTGACCTGCGCCCCTATGCCATCACGCGCATGCTGGATCTGCTGCATCCCATGTATCAGCTGACGGCGGCTTACGGACACCTGGGCCGTGATCCCTTTGAAACGAGCTATACTTGGAAAGATGCCGAAGGTCAGGAGGTTGTTGAGACCTTTACGGCCTTCCCCTGGGAGAAAACCGATAAGGCTGAGGAGCTGAAATCGGCAGCAGGTTTGTAAGCCTGGTGTAACCAAGCTTTAGGTTTGTGTTTCTTAGGTCGCTTGTTAAGATAAAGCCCTGAAGTCTACTTCAGGGCTTTATCTTTTAGACGACTCATATTCAGCGGGAAACAAGGGAGTGCATTTTCATGTCAGCCGCTACTTCGCTCGACCCTTTACATGCGCCGGAAATTAAGCCGGTATTCAGTGTGCTGGTCTCTGGTCATCGCGAGCAGAGGCTGCGACCTGAGCACTTGACTGAGGAGCAGCATCAGCAGCGTGAGCAGGCTTTAGCAGCCTGTATGGGGCAGGTTTTAAAGCAGTTGCGTGAAGTGGCTAGCTCATCTTTCGCTGCATCGGGTGATGTTTATGCCGAAGTGCCACCTCATTTTCGTTTAATTACTGGGTCAGCAACAGGTACAGATGCTTTGGCGGCGAGTTTGGCTGCTGCAAGTGGCTATGAATTGGATTACTTGCTACCAAGGGCGAGTCAGACTGCAGTCGATGCACCGGATGCTGCGCAAGGTGTGGCCATGCAAATGCAGCCACGCGAAGGCGCTGTGGATTTAACAGAAAAAGAATATCAGTTACGTGACGATCTGGCGTTAAGCTTTAGTGATCTTCTGATCGCAGTTTGGGATGGTCAGGAATCGGGTGGTTTGCAAAGCGGTACCGCACTGATGATTCGTGAAGCCTTGCTGCGGCGTACGCCCGTGTTTTTGATTTACATGCCAGAAGATGCTTTGGCTCCGCGCCTACTGTGGCTGGATCTGCAGTTGCTGACCGATGCCTGGATGACAGAAATTAAAGTACTGGGATGTACCGCTGATTTGCTGTTGCAGGTTTTTGAAGAGCTGCCATTAGAAGCCCCTGTTGCTCAGCAGCGTTTACAGCAATGGATGGATATTCTGTTAACGCCCTTCAAGCCTGCTTTGCAGCCTGATCATCCGGAAACCCAGTTACTTAAGCGAATAGAGCAGCAGCGTTCGGTAACTCGTTATGTGCTGCAATGGTTATTCTGGTGGTCGTTTCAGCGGGGTTGGCGACAAACGCCCAGTGAAAAGCCCTTGCCTGTCATGGAGTGGGTTAAAGGCAGCTGGTTGTGGTTGAATATTATGTTGAACCCGCCTCAGAAAAGCCAACCCTTACGCCTGGTGGAGTTGCTGCACACAGAAATACGTGGTTACAGCCGGCACGAACGTATCATTAATCGAGCGCATGGTTTTTTCTCCAATTTAGCCAAGCTGGATTTAGGCTCAGCAATTACCGCCTTGTTTCGCCCACCCTGTGATTCTAGTTATCAGAATATTAGTGGTGAAGGTTTAACCGATGCACCTAACCCGATCAAAGAGCCGGAGTTGGCTGAGGTATTTGAGTGGTCGGATGCACAGGCCCGGGTTTTCTCAACGCGTTATCGGGATGACACCTGGCTGATTTACTATGCCGCAGCCTTTGCGGTCTTCTGTGCTGTGGCGGGTGCCATACACCTCTGGCCGGCTCCAGCTACGGGTGTGCCCTTTATTTGGGTATTTCTGGAATTTATTCTGCTGCACTTTATCGTGCGGCGGGTGCTCCAGTCGCGGTTTCGTAATTACCATGGGCGCTGGATGAGTTTCCGCTTTATTGCCGAGCAGGTGCGCTATCTGCGTATGGGTTACCCCTTGCTGGTATTACCGCCCAGCTTTTCAACGCCTATTTGGGAGCCGGTGGTCGAAAAAGGGCGGCGTGAAATCCGGCTGAAGTCTGCAGAAGCCTGGGTCTTGCAGCGGATTCTAGTTGCCGAAGGCCTGCCGCGTTCCGCTTCAGGTGAAGCTGTTTATGGCATGACTGAACACAACCCGGAAATCC
>SKIX01000031.1 GCA_007116195.1 Marinospirillum sp.
CGCACACAACCGCGTGAGGTCACACTCAAACCCATATCGGGAATAATGCCCCAGCGCCCTTCCATCACCGACAGGCGAGCCTCCGGGTGGGCAATACGCAAATCAGCGCCGAGAGCAATCTGCAAACCTCCGCCATAACAGTGGCCTTTGATGGCGGCAATCACCGGGACCGGCAAAGAACGCCAGCCCAGCGCCAGGTGCTGCACCTTGTTATGAGGGTGACCATCACAGCCACTGAGCAGAAACTGAATATGTTTAGGGTCAGCCATGACACCAGCAACATCCAGCCCACTGCAGAAGCTTTCACCATTGCCGGTAAGAATAACGGCGCGCAAACCTTTGTGTGTGTGCAGGCTGGCCAGAATTTCCAGCAGGGATTCAATCAGCTCCATATCCAAACTATTATGCTTGTCTGGACGGTTCAAAGTGACTTTAGCTATACCTTGAGATAGGTGTAACCTGACCTTTGAGTTTGCAGTATCTTCAGAGTTTAGGATGGACATCTTAGGCCTCAGCAAGTTTTTAATTAAAACGAGCCTAATCAAACGATTGTTTCAAATCAAGGCCAATCAACTAGCAGGCCGCTGTCATACGGTAGGTGCGTTGGAGCATATAGGCATCATCAGCAGCACGGTGGCGCACTAACTGCAGGTCTTCTAATACCTGTTGCTTAATTTGACCCCAAAGAGCGAGCTGCTGCTCACTAAGCAACTTGTTTAGGGTGTCAATACGAAATCTTTGTAAACATTGGGCATGATAGAAGAGTAAAGCTAGCCAGCTGCTGTCAAACCCCCAACTATCACTAAAGACAGTCTGGCCCTCTAGTTCCTGATTCAACCAAACAGCAACCTCTCTGGCTGAACGACCTTGGGTCATTAACTCTTGGCGGGAAATACCATGAACCTGCTCAGCCTCAGCATTCCAGTGAGTCCAATCAGGCTCTGGTTTAATCAGTTGGGAGGCCACACTGCCATCAGGACGGGCAAAACCCACTTCGATGGGATAGCTTCCACGTCCAAAGCCAGAGGCTTCTACATCAATGATGTATGGCATATCCATCTCGCGACCTTACTCTAAACAGTTAACTAGCCACGAGTTTAGCCTATTAAAGCCGTAAAAGATAACAGCGACTAGTTGCTAACCGAGTGGACAGGTTTTTCCCAAAACTGAGCTTTTTCTTGGTTAGCAGGTAAGCCCAGCTCGCCATTACGGTAGGCTTTGGCTAAACGTGCACTAGCCAAGGGGTGGCCTTGCTCAGCAGAGCGGGCATACCAGGTCACGGCATTAGGGTCACTAGCAACATAGGGCGCCAAACCCTCTTCATAAATTTTACCTGCATGCCATTGGGCTTCAGCGTTACCCTGCTGAGCCGCTTTAATCAAATACTCTGCACCTAGCATCTTGTCTCTTGGCGTAACGCCTTCGTTGAGTAAGCGCTCACCGAAAACCAACAGGGTGCGTTGATGACCAAGATTGGCAGCGTGATGCATCAAACCCCGAGTTAGATGCCGGAACAGCTTCAACCCTGGCTTGCAAGCAAGCTTATAAAAACGATCAGCAAGAGAAAATTCCAGGCTAGCAAGTAGCTGATTGGAAGGTAGCATTACGACCTCATTATGGGCTGGGATAACCCGTTACTTAACAGTCAGCCAAAGCTGGCAAAAGTCTTACTTGATGAAGTGGCGAGATTGTAATCACCAAAAACACTTTTGATAACCCTTTTTTAAAAAAATAGATCAATTCCATGACATTCTTTGGTCGAAAGCCGAGTACACCTCAAAACAAACGCAGTTGTTATAATGATACGACTTTCTAAAATCCGGAGTAACGCCATGCTGAGCCTAATTTCACCTGCCAAGTCATTAGACATGGAAACACCTCCTGTGACAGAGCGCTTTAGCCAACCTAGGTTTCTAAAAGAAGCTGAAGACCTGCTTAGCTACCTCAAACCTCTAGCCCCTCAGGAGCTGAGCGAACTAATGAAAATCAGCGACAAACTGGCTAGCCTCAATGCAGCTCGCTATCAGGCTTGGGCTCCTCCTTTTAACTTGGAAAATGCTAAACAAGCCGCTCTGGCTTTTACCGGCGATGTTTATGCAGGGCTGGATGCTTCTAGCTTGAGTGATGAAGCCCTCAATTTTGGTCAGGAGCACTTAAGAATTCTATCGGGTCTCTATGGGCTCCTTCGCCCGTTGGATCTGATCCAAGCTTACAGGTTGGAGATGGGCACAGCTCTCAGCAACTCCAAAGGCAAGGATCTTTACGCCTATTGGAGAGGCCAATTAACAGACACAATCAATCAGGAACTGGATCAGCACAGGAATCAATATGTGGTGAATCTTGCCTCTCAGGAGTACTTCAAAGCGCTGGACGTAAAAAGGATTCGAGCAGAGGTCATAACCCCCGTCTTCAAGGACTGGAAAAATGGTCAGTACAAGATCATTAGTTTCTACGCTAAGAAAGCGCGCGGGCTAATGAGCCGATTTATTTTAGAAAACAAACTGGATCAACCCAACGACCTGAAGGCGTTTGATTTAGAAGGGTACAGTTTCAACCCTTCTCTTACAGAAGGTACTAGCTGGGTTTTTACCCGCAAGCAAGCCTAATTTTAAAACCAGGCTTCCTTTAACGGGAGCCTGGCACAAAGCTTGGTTTATTCTACCTGCTCTATACCCTGAATAAGCCAAGGTGCATCGTCTTCTGAAAGGTCACGAATTAGGTGCCAAATCTCACAAAAAGGCGCTTCAGGAGCACCTGACTCACTGATGCTTCCGTGAAACATTACTGCAAGCTCAACAGTTGAACCTATTTGCTGAATATTAGTCACTTCAGCTGCCAGCTTTCTAACATCGGTTAATACTTCCCCTGGCTGGCGTTCGCGCTCCTGCTGCAAAAAGCGGTAGAGTTGTGGCGTAACAAACTCTTCAAGCTTAGAAAAGTCATTCTTATCCCAAG
>SKIX01000240.1 GCA_007116195.1 Marinospirillum sp.
GCCATGCCGCTTAACCTGCTTGCCGTGGCTTTGATTTTCCGCGCTAGCTGGCAACAACCCAGTTGGGATCGTGTGGCTTTAGCAACCGGCATAGGTTTAAGTGTCGCGGCCTTCGTACATGACTCAGCACTCCAAGCTGGCTGGCTAACCTACTCAGATATCTACCTCAGTTATATCGCTGTCTCTTTGATTCTGGCCATGATGGGGCTGGTCTTGGTTGCTCGCTTTACTGATGCATTAAAATGGGAAGAAGCGAACCGCCACGAGCTAGCTGAACGAGTTAAACAGCGTGAAAAGGAGCTGGCTGCTAACTATGAATCTTTGCGTGAAATGGAAGCTCAGCAGGTGCGAACCCATGAGCGACAAAGAATTATGCGCGATATGCACGATGGTCTAGGCTCTCAATTGTTATCGTCCTTGGTGCTGGTTGAGGCGGGTGAACTCAACCCGCAACAGATCGCTCAGGCACTGCGTGAATGCTTAGATGATATGCGGCTGGTTATTGACACCCTGTCACTTGAAGACGGCGACTTGGTGACTGCTTTAGCAACCCTGCGCTTTCGCATGGAACCGCGGCTCAAACAAGCAGGTATTGAAATTAGCTGGAAGCTGCCAAGCGACTTGGAAGAAATAGAACTTCGGCCTGAAGTTGCACTAGCTATTTTACGCATCGTTCAAGAAACCCTGAGCAATATACTAAAACATGCCGGTGCAACCCAAATAGACTTTGCCCTGCAACCCACGCCACTAGGTCTAGAAGTATGTCTACGTGATAATGGCTGTGGTTTTGATCCTGAACGCAATTTCTCAGGCAGAGGACTGGCCAACCTATCTAAGCGTGCAGCGGCTATAGGGGCTGAGTTAAGCATCGCCAGCAGCTCTTCAGGCACCGAAGTGCGCCTAACGGGGCCTTGGGGGCTTTAAACCTTGAGTTAAGTTGCCTTACCCCCTACGTTTTTAATTGTAAGTCCAGCGTTGCATTTGCTTACAGCTCTTGGTTCTAACTCTGTTAAAATATTTCAATAAAATAACAAACTGGCAAGGACCCCTAGTGGCCGATGAGTAATGAATACCTGCTTGATGCTGAAGACCTTTTAATTTCCCGTACAAACCTACAAGGCAAAATCACCTACGCCAACCCGGCTTTTGTTAAGGCTAGCGGTTACAGCCTGGATGAGCTTTTAGGTGCCGACCACAACCTGGTACGCCACCCAGACATGCCCCCAGAGGCTTTTGAAGATCTTTGGAGCACCGTGCATAAGGGCCAGCTATGGCAGGGGCTGGTTAAAAACCGCCGCAAAAACGGCCAATTCTACTGGGTAAAAGCCAATGTTTTACCCCTGGTTGAGCAAGGCAAGGTGGTGGGTTATGCCTCCTTAAGGGTTTGCCCTGACCCCAGCCAGGTGAAGCAGGCAGAAGCCATCTACCAAGCCTTTAATAAGCAAAGCAAACCCGCTGCGCGCCTTAAGTGCGGAGAACTTAAACCCGCCTCTACCTGGCAAGGTTTACTCAACTTACCCTTCACCCATAGCAACTTTCTCTTTCCCTTGGCGCTTCTCTTAATCAATGGTCTGCTTTTAGGGCTAGCCAGCCTTTTTATGCTGAGTGAAGCACCCGTTGAAAAAACGGCTCACCCGTTTAATCAACTGGGCTTAATTTTGCTAGCGGGCTTAGCCATCATCTTTAACCTGTTTGTTCTGCTTATGTACCGCTTGCTTCACCAGCCAGCCAAGGCACTGCAAAATTTTGCTTTGCAAATGGCTGCGGGCAACCTTACCTTCCCTACGCCTGACGCTAATTCCAGTGATCTTGGGCGGCTAACCGATGCGTTAAGCATTATGCAAAGAGGGCTGTTCAGTATTGCCCAAGATGTCTACCAGAGTGTTGAAGAAGTCACTCCTTCGATTAGCAGCATTCATCAAAGCAACCTCAGCATCTCGCAACAAGTGAGTGAACAAGCAGACTCAATCGAAACCATGGCTAGCACGCTGGAAGAATTAACTGGTCATGTACAGGAAAATGCAGGCTACTCAAAAAAAGCGGACACCCTTGCTTTGGCTAGCGCACAGAAAACCCAGGAAGTAGAGCAGGTTACCCAGGAAGCCAGTGCCGCCATGCACACAACCGAGCAACTAACTGCAAAAATGTCTGGCATTCTTGAATCCTTGCAAAGCCTGTCCTTTCAAACCAACATTCTGGCTCTAAATGCTGCGGTTGAAGCCGCACGCGCTGGTGAAGAAGGCCGTGGCTTTGCAGTGGTAGCTGGCGAAGTTAAAAAGCTGGCGACACGCAGTAGCCAGGCTGCAACAGAAGCCAGCAAGCTGATTAACAGCGTCAGCCAGCAAATCACAGCCACAGCTGCTTATGTAACCACCATTCAAACCCATGCCAGCCAAGTTAACCAAGGTAGTCAAAAGCTCAAAAGCTTAATGAGTGGCATTGAGCGAGCTTCTCGTCAACAGAGTGCCGAAGTAGCCCAGATTACCCAGGAAGCCAGTGCTATTCGACAGAACATCCACACCAGCAACCAACATGCCGAATCAACCACTCAGGCGACACATCAACTGCAAGAAGAAGCTCAGCAACTGGATGCCGCCGTGCGCGCTTTTCGCATTCACCCTAGCGGCCAAGAGCTAAAAATTGAAATTTATCAGTGATAAGGTATTCAGTTGGCTTATCACTGATAAAGTAAGCGGCAGCAGACGAGTAAGAACCAGGATGTTACAATTCAATTCAAGTGCTCGATAAAAAATTATCAAATCATTACAAAACCCTACTCCACCTGTGCAAACGGCTTGGTTTTGTGCAGCCAGGGTGCTTAAGCTGGCCTTCTAAGGAGCTCCAAGTGTTTCGCAACTTTTCTCTTCGTAAACGGCTGTTAGCAACCATCTTTCTGTCTGGTGCTTTTTTTCTGGTGATCGGCTTAATTTATACCCAGTGGTTAAGAGGTAA
>SKIX01000063.1 GCA_007116195.1 Marinospirillum sp.
GTTTTACCGCTATTACCGGTCACACCGATAAGAGGTTGCTTAAAGGCCTGGCGGTTCCAAGCGGCTAGCTGCCCCAAAGCCAGAAGAGTCGACTCAACCTTAACCTGCGGCAGAGGGTCATCAACCCAATCACTGACAAGAGCCAAGCTGGCACCCTTAACTCTGGCTTCAGCAACATAATCATGACCGTCAAACCTAGGCCCCTGCAAAGCAACAAACAAGCAGCCTGGCTTAAGCTGACGGCTATCGGTAACGACCTCGGTAAAACCCGGATTTGCAGTTGTTTTTAATTCACCCTGCACAATGCCCGCTAAAATTTTAGCATCGATAGCAAGAATCATGCGCGGCCTCTGGCTTCTAAAGCAGCACACGCCAAGGCAACATCATCACAAGGCAGACGCCGCCCCGCTATTTCTTGGTAGGTTTCATGGCCCTTCCCGGCAATCACGATCCAATCTTCTGCAGCTGCATGAGTTATTGCCGTAGTAATCGCCTGCTTGCGATCAGCGACTTCTAGAGCCTCAGGTAACTCTTGCAAAAGTTGTTGCCGAATACTGGCTGGGTTTTCATCACGGGGGTTGTCATCTGTCACCACCACCTGATCAGCTAACCGCCCTGCGATTTGAGCCATAAAAGGGCGCTTTCCTTTATCGCGATTACCGCCGCAACCCAGTACACACCAAACTTTACCTTGTGAGTGAGCAGCCACTCCCAGTAAAAGCTGCTCTAGCGCATCAGGCGTGTGTGCAAAGTCAACAACCACTGAGGGTTGATCCGGCTGCGAGGGCAGTCGCTGCATACGGCCCTTCACGGCTTGTAATTGCGGTAACAATGCCAGCAGCTCAGCCATTGAGTAGCCTTCTGCCAAAAGCACCGCTAAAGCAGCCAAAAGGTTTGCTAAGTTAAATGCTCCCAGCAAAGGAACACTAAATGGCCAGGTTTGATGCTGCCAATGCAGCAGTCCTGACATGCCCTGGTCATTAAACACCGGCTGAGAAATATATAAATCAGCTTGAGCAGAGCTTAAGGAATAGCTTAATTTTTTTGGCTTAGGCAGCGAATTAAGCCAAAGACGACCATAAGCATCGTCCAAATTAAGAACCGCTATTTTTAACTCTGGACGTTGGAAAAGCTTAGCCTTGGCCTCTGCATAAGCCTCCAAGGTCACATGATAATCCAGGTGGTCACGCGTTAAATTAGTAAACACTCCTGTCCCTAGCGAAACACCATCTAAACGACCTTGATCCAAGGCATGTGACGAAGCCTCTAGCACAACCCGGGAAACACCCTGACGGCTCCAGTCTAAATACAACTGGTGCAGGGTAAAAAGATCGGGCGTGGTATGACTGGCTGGCTGCAAGGCATTTAAAGATCCATAACCTAAGGTTCCCACTAAAGCCGCAGTCTGTCCTAAGAGACCGTAGAGCTGACACAAAAAGTGGGCAACTGATGATTTACCATTGGTTCCGGTGACCGCCAGGCTACTGATACTCTGAAAATCAACTTGAGTGGATAAAGCTAATAACTGGCCTAAACGCGCTTTTAGGTGAGGCAACTGCAGCCGAATGCATTGGCTGGTTAGCTGCTCTACCTGTAAGTCACCCTCGACCACTAGCAGCCGTGCACCCAAGCTTTGCGCTTCAGCCAAAAACTCCTCACCCTGGTGCCTTAGGCCTGATAAAGCAAAAAAGGCATCGCCTGGTTGTACTAACCGACTATCATGAACCAGGCGCTGACAAGGAGGAAGTTGACAATCCAGCTGTGTCAGCTCGGGCCAAAGTGACGACCAGGCAGCCTCAGGCTGTAAAGGACGACTTAATTGCAATTGAGGCATCGGCGAAACCTAATTAGAGTTAATCTTGTAGAGGTTCGGGATCATCGGGTGGAATATCAAGAATTCTTAATGCATGGCCAACAACTCGGCTAAATACGGGTGCAGCCACTTCACCACCAAAGTATTCCTGCCCACTAGGGCTATCAATAACGACCACTGCAACTAAACGAGGATCACTAGCAGGTGCTATGCCAGCAAAAGCAGCCAAATAATCACCTGAACGGTAGCCCTCAGCACCTAGCTTATGAACTGTTCCTGTTTTACCTGCTACACGATAGCCAGGAATAGCCGCCCGAGTACCTGTACCACCAGGTTGTACTGACTGCTCCATCATACGCAAAACCTGCTGGGTTACTTCAGGATCAAAAACTTGTGTAGTGCTGACTTCAGTCGTTTTCAGCAACGACAACGGGTGTAAGCGCCCTTGGTCTGCTAGCACCATATAGGCCTGGGCAAGCTGACCCAGGGTCACAGATAAACCATAGCCATAGGATAGTGTGGCTCGGGTGATACGGCGGATATTAAAGTTACCCGGCAGTACACCCGAAGCCTCACCGGGGAAGCCTGTACCTGTTGCCCGGCCAAAGCCTAAAGCATCATAATAGTTAACCAATAACTCCTCTGGTAGCCCCAGCACCATGCGAGCCACACCAACGTTGCTGGAATGCGTCAAGATTCCAGCCATTGTCAGCTCACCATAATTACGAAAGTCACGTATTGTCTGGCCAGCCAGACGCAGAATTCCAGGCGAGGTGTCGATCACGTCTTCAGCTGAAAAAATACCCGACTCAAGCGCGACCGCAACACTAAAGGGCTTAATAACCGAACCTGGTTCCATTAAGTCAACCAGGGCACGATTGCGCATCCCCGCGGGATTAACCTGTAAGCGGTTATTAGGGTTCCAGGAGGGCTGGTTGACCATAGCCAACACTTCACCCGTTTGTGCATCCAGCAAAATCAGGCTGCCCGCTACAGCTTGATGCTGCTCTACGGCCGCCTTAAGTTCTCGGTAGGCCAAATACTGCAAACGCAAGTCCAAACTGAGCTGGAGGTCTTGTCCGGGTCGGGCCGCCTGAAGAGTAGCAAGATTACGAATAGTCCGACCACGTAA
>SKIX01000043.1 GCA_007116195.1 Marinospirillum sp.
AGCGTCACACCTAGCTCATCACACTTGACCTTAGCATCCAGCATATCCAGGGTAGGAATGCCTTCAGTAATGGTCACGATCAGCTTAATGCCTGCATTAGCCGCTTCCAGAATCGAGTCTTTACAGAAGGGAGCAGGAACATAAATAACGGATGCTTCTGCACCTGTTGCTTCAACAGCTTCTTTAACTGTGTTGAAAACAGGCAGACCCAAATGAGTGGTGCCGCCTTTGCCAGGTGTAACACCACCCACCATTTTAGTGCCGTAAGCAATGGCTTGTTCTGAGTGGAAAGTACCCTGACCACCAGTGAAACCCTGGCAGATAACTTTGGTGTCTTTGTTAATCAATACGCTCATTACTGGCCCTCCGCCGCTTTAACAACTTGCTGAGCTGCATCCGTCAGACTGGTGGCAGCGATGATATTTAGACCGCTTTCAGCCAGCTTTTTGGAGCCCAGTTCTGCATTGTTGCCTTCAAGGCGGACAACGACAGGCACTTTAACACCCACCTGCTCAACAGCACCAATAATACCCTCGGCAATCATGTCACAACGCACGATACCACCGAAGATGTTAACCAGAACCGCTTTTACGTTGCTATCAGACAGAATGATTTTGAAAGCTTCAGCAACACGCTCTTTGGTTGCACCGCCACCAACATCCAGGAAGTTAGCGGGTTGGCCATTGTGCAGCTTGATAATATCCATGGTACCCATGGCCAGACCTGCACCATTAACCATACAGCCAATGTTGCCATCAAGAGCAACGTAGTTCAGCTCCCACTTAGCTGCATTGGCTTCGCGCTCATCTTCCTGAGAAGGGTCACGCATTTCTTGCAAGTCTTTGTGGCGGTAAAGGGCGTTGGAGTCGATCACGACCTTGGCATCCAGGCAGTGCAAGTTACCTTCATCGGTGATAACGAGAGGGTTAATCTCTAGCAGGGCCAAATCTTTCTCTTGGAACAGTTTAGCCAGACCCAGGAAAATATGAGTGAACTGCTTGATCTGCGTTGGATTCAAACCCAGTTGGAAGCCAATTTCACGCGCTTGATAAGGCTGAGCACCAACTAGAGGATCAACGATTGCTTTAAGAATTTTTTCTGGAGTCTCTTCAGCAACCTTTTCAATTTCTACGCCGCCTTCTGTGGAAGCCATAAAAACGATGCGGCGGCTAGCGCGGTCAAGTACAGCACCCAGGTAAAGCTCTTGAGCGATATCAGTGCAGCTTTCAACCAGAATTTTACTGACAGGCTGACCGTTTTTATCTGTTTGATAAGTAACTAGGTTTTTGCCTAACCACTTTTCTGCAAAGGCTTTGGCTTCATCTGCGCTATCAACGAGGGTTACACCGCCCGCTTTACCGCGACCACCAGCGTGGACTTGCGCTTTAACAACCCACTTGCTACCACCGATTTTATTACAGGCTTCAGCTGCTTCGGCCGGAGTATCTACTGCTAAACCGGTGGAAACAGGCAGACCGTAATCGGCGAAAAGTTTTTTACCCTGATATTCGTGCAGGTTCATAAGTACTATGCCGTCTTTTGTCTGTTACTTACTTTGATGACAGCCAGCCACTGCAGATGGTAATCAACAGTGGCTGGCTGTCCCCCGTAGGTCTTCTGGTTAGAAAACCTACCTAGAAGCGCATCCTATTTTATTTGCGCTTTTTCTTATTGGCCATGTGAATGGCATGACCATCCACCGCCAAAGCTGCTTCATGTACTGCTTCGGACAAAGTTGGGTGCGCGAAGCAAGTTAATGCAAGATCTTCCGCCGAGGATGCAAACTCCATAGCGATGACACCGTTATGGATCATTTCACCAGCGTTCTGACCAAAGATATGCATACCTAATACACGATCTGTCTCTTCATGAGCCAGGATTTTCACCATCCCTTCAGTACAATTATTTGCTAGAGCACGACCGATAGCAGCAAAAGGGAAAACACCTGACTTATAAGGTGTTCCTGCGGCTTTCAGCTCTTCTTCTGTTTTACCAACCCATGCAACTTCAGGGAAGGTATAAATAACATTAGGGATGGCATCGTAATTCATTTCTGGCTTATGACCAGCAATGATATCGGCAACCATAATGCCTTCTTCGGAAGACTTGTGCGCCAACATGGGGCCACGCACAACATCACCGATAGCATAAACACCAGGCACCTCGGTGCGGCACTGGTCGTCAACGAAGATAAAGCCACGCTCATCCAAGGAAACGCCAGAGTCATCAGCTAGCACACCTTCGGTATAAGGCTTGCGACCAACACAAACAACGAGCTTATCAAAGGTCTTCTTATGCTCACCTTTAGCATCAGTGAAGGTCACTTCGACTTCTTTGCCTTTGATTTTCGTTGAGGTAACACGCGCCCCCAACTCAATATCCATACCCTGCTTGGTCATGGACTTTTTGACATCTTTGGCAATTTGCTGATCGACAGCGGCTAGGAAGCTATCCATCGCTTCAAATACAGTCACCTCGGAACCCAGGCGCTTCCACACTGAACCCAGCTCTAAACCAATAACACCACCACCGATAACACCCATACGTTTAGGTGTTTCAGTAATCTCCAGAGCACCCGTTGAATCAACAATAATACCTTCTGTTAGGGGTGCAGAAGGGATTTCAACAGGCACAGAGCCGGAAGCAATAATAACGTTTTCGGCTTCCAGGGTCTGAGTTTTGCCATCATGGCCAGTTACTTCTACTTTCTTACCTGCCAAAAGCTTGCCTGTTCCCTCATAAGAGGTCACGCCGTTCGCTTTAAATAGCATGGCGATGCCGCCAGTTAACTGACTAACGATTTTGTCCTTACGGCCCACCATTTTTTTGACGTCCATTTTGACGTCTTTAACTTCGATGCCCAAGTCAGAAAAATCATGCTTGGCTTCATGATACTTATGCGAAGCCTCCAGCAAGACTTTAGAAGGAATACAGCC
>SKIX01000179.1 GCA_007116195.1 Marinospirillum sp.
ACAACTCAATGGCAGCAAGGTCAGATCAGTCTTTATCAACCCCTGCTCTATGGTTCTAGCCCTCTAGGCACGGCCTGGCTCAGTTTTGAAGCGCCAGGTCTTTTAGCGCGTCTAAAAGAAGACCTGCCAGTGATCCTTGTCATCGCCTTGAGTATGCTGTTGTTGTCTTATGGCTTGGCGCGCTTGTTTGCTTCCTCTTTTACTGCGCCCATCCTTAAACTGGTGCGTTTCTTTGAAAAAACTGAAAAGCTTGCCAACCTTAAAGCTCGTCCACACTGGCATGAGCAAAATGAATTCGGTCGCCTCTATGACGAAGTCAACCGCATGCTCGACCGTATTCAAACTGACCACCAAGCCAAGCAGGTCGCGGCGGTGGCTTTTGAAACCCCAACAGGCATGGTCATTACCGATGCTCAGCAAAAAATCCTTCAAGTGAATCATGCCTTTACTGAAATCACCGGTTATAGCGCTGCTGAAGTAATTGGCAAAGGCCCCTCTCTGCTTCAATCAGGGCGGCACCAGCCCAGTTTTTATCAAAAAATGTGGGAAGCTTTGCAAACAAGGCAGCATTGGGAAGGAGAAATCTGGAATCGCCACAAGGGTGGTCAAGTCTATCCCGAGCGCTTAACCATTCAGGCCGTGTTGAATGAGCAGGGTGAACCTGCCTACTTTGTTGGCTCTTTTGTGGATTTGTCTGACCTTAAAAAGGCCCAGGCTGAAGTCGAGTACCTGGGGCTTTACGATCCCTTAACTGGCCTGGCTAACCGGCAGCTATTCCTGCGTCAAGTGCAAGAAGTGCTCGATACCCAGCGTACTCAAGAAGCACAACACTATGCAGCTCTCTATTGCTTTGATCTGGATAACTTCAAGCTGATTAATGAAAGCTATGGCTATGCTGAAGGTGATCAGGTCCTCGTGGAAATGGGGCGGCGTCTCAGGCACTTCTGGGGTAGCAGTGTACAAATTGCACGCCTTGGGCGAGATTTATTTGTTGTGCTTCAAGTCGGACTGAGCGAAGTTTTTGAAGAGGCTGCCTTGAGTGTTGAGCAGCAAGCCAAGCAATTACTTGATGGGCTCAACCAGCCCTATGATCTGGCAGGTCGGCATCTGGCTGTTTTTGCCAAGGTTGGCTTGGCACTTTTTAACTCCTCGGTTCAACCCGCTGAAGAGCTACTACGCCAAGCAGAGGCCGCTTTAAACCAGGCAAAGCTCAACGATACCCGAGTTAGTTTCTTTGATCCCAATGCAGAACGCTTAGCGCGGGATCACTTTGAAATGCAAGAAGCCATTCAGCAGAGCTTGGAAGCAGAGCATTTTCAGCTTTATTACCAGCCTCAATGTGATCATCAAGGGCAGGTTTTGGGAGCAGAAGCCCTAGTGCGCTGGCAGCATCCTGAAAAGGGCTTCATTATGCCGAGTGAATTTATTCCGGTTGCTGAGCGCTCCCGCCTGATCGTGCCCTTGGGTACTTGGGTGCTGCAACAGGCTTGCCAGCAGTTGGCGCGTTGGCAGCAGCAAGAAAATAGCCGTGCCTGGGTGTTGGCGGTGAATGTCAGTGCTCTGCAATTTCAGCAGGCTGACTTTATCGAACAGGTTGAACACTGCCTGCAAAGAACTCAAGCTGATCCGCAGAAGCTGAAGCTCGAACTGACCGAAGCTCTAATGATTGATGACTTGCAGGCTACCATCAACAAGATGACTTGCTTGAGCAAAATGGGTGTGCAGTTGTCTTTGGATGACTTTGGAACGGGCTACTCTTCTTTAAGCTATTTAAGAGATCTGCCCATGGATCAAGTGAAAATCGACCGTGCTTTTGTTAAAGACCTGAAACCCAACTCTTCGGATGCTGCGATTATTCAAAGCATTATTATGCTAGGGAGAGCCTTTAATTTGCAGGTTATTGCGGAAGGGGTTGAAACTCCGGCTCAGTTGGAATTACTCCAACAACTAGGTTGTCAGCATTTCCAAGGCTACCTCTTTGGGCGTCCTATGTCGCTTCAGCAATGGCAAGTAGCTTACCTCTGCTGTTAAAGGGGCTTGAAAGTAGGCTTGGCAGCAAACTTTAAAACTTTAGTGGATTCCTTGTGCTCAGTTTTTTGGGTGTTCACATGAGTGACGGCTTGAATCCGATCAAGAAACTCATCGCGGCAGGTTTGCAGTAAGTTGTTAATTTCTAAGTAGGCTTTGAGCCCGCTTGGGTGCTTGGCTCGAATAGCGGCTAGTTTTAAAGCAAGCCTATGCAGGCGCATTCTGCACTCTTCACTAGCTTGCGACTGAGCGATGAAGGTATTCGTGATCTGCTCCGCGTAGTGACCTAGCTTTCCAGCTTGATGTAGGGCCACTAGCTCCTCAAACGGCAGAATGTTAATACTTTGTTTGTTTTTGTTCATTCTGGTTGCTCCCTTGCAGTATTTATAGCAAAAGGTTAGCTTTATGGGGTGGTTGCATCAAGGTGCTAGCGGCTCAAATGTAACAAGACTGTTTCAACAAGCAAGTCATCTACGGCCAGAAAAAAACACTAGGCCTCTTGCATCTAAGCTTTGAGTTCACAGCCTATGCCTTTTGCTTTAAAGAAATCGTTTATTTTTGCTTTCACTGGGTGCATGCAAGCGACCTAGTGACAGGTTTATACTGAAAAGTTAGCTCAACTTTTTCTACGGATAGTCATTTATGCTGAATTCCTCTTTGTCGCGCATTGCCACCAGCCCTGTGATCACTCTGAATGAGACGGCGTCCATTCGTGAAGCGCTCAAAGTCATGGATGAAAAAAACATTCATGCACTGGTGATCACCGGAGGCAAAGGCTTGCGCTTGCTGGCGGCAAAGGATGTGTTTGCGCTGCGAGTCGCTGATGTCGATTTTGATGCACCTCTAAGTGAGCAGAACCTTCCGGCGGTATTAAGTCTCTACCCAGAGGATAAGGT
>SKIX01000086.1 GCA_007116195.1 Marinospirillum sp.
ATTGCCCTGAATGAAGACCTGGGCTCGGGCTTTTTACTTGCCTCTCAAGACCTGGAAATTCGCGGTGCAGGAGAGTTATTAGGTGAAGAGCAAAGTGGCCAGATTGAAAACCTGGGCTTTAGCCTCTATATGGAGCTGCTGGAAGAAGCGGTAGCCGCTATACGCCAAGGAAAAACACCTAACCTCGATCAACCCCTGCAAAAAGGCACTGAAATCAACCTGCATCTGCCCGCACTCATTCCTGAAGACTATCTGCCTGACGTTAACCTGCGCCTGCAACTTTACAAACGCATTGCCAGCACTAAGGACTCAGCGGGTCTCAAGGACTTGCAGGTAGAAATGATTGACCGTTTTGGCCTCTTGCCAGACGCGGTGAAAAACCTCTTCCGCTTAACTGAAATTAAACACCAGGCCGAAGCTTTAGGCCTTGCACGCATTGATGCTGGCAAAGACCGAGGGGTTGTACATTTTGGCGATCAACCCAAAATCGAACCGATCAAACTCGTGCAAATGGTTCAGCAACAGCCCCAAGTCTACAAACTGGAAGGCGGACAAACTCTGAAGTTTAATCGCACTATGGAAAGCGCTGATCAATGTTTCCATGCCCTAGAGCAGCTATTAACAGCGATGACGGCTTAACCAACGAAGGAGAAGAAGCATGCAAAGACTCTTGTTTATTCTTAGTCTTCTACTCCTTTTGATTGCTCTGGCCTGGCCTTGGTTAAAAAAACTACCGCTAGGCCGTCTGCCTGGCGATATCTGGATACAAAAACCTGGGTTCAGTTTTTTCTTTCCGATAAGCAGTATGCTACTTATAAGCCTTGCTGTTTCGCTACTGCTCTTTATTGTTAGGCGTTAGCTGACTTTGACTTAGCCTTGCTAAAGACCTAACCTTTTGTCTCTTTTAAGTTCAGGAAGCCCTATTCATGCGTTTCACTCCCTATGCTCTGCTCACCTGTCTGCTCATGCTCCCCTTCACCTCCTGGGCTGAAGAGTTAACTGAACTACTACCGCATCGCAACGAGCGAGACTACATTATTGAACTACTAATTTTCACCCAAGAACCAGGAGAGGGCGCCACTGAAAAACCTGGGCAACCGCAAATCTTACAAGCCTTGGATACACCCGCCTATGCTTTAGGGCCCACTCCCTGGTGGAACCGTATTAGCCAACACCCACTCGAGAGCTTGGCTATCAAACCGAAACAGCTGACTCGTCAGGCCCGAGCTTTAGAGCGAAGTTCAGATTACCGACTGCTGTTTCATGAAGCTTGGCGGATGCCTGTAGTTGGAGAAGACCGTAGCCTGCCCCTTCTGGTTGAAGGAGGCGACTACTTTGGTGAGCAGCCTGAACTGAGTGGCTACTTACGACTCAGTGTTGCCCGCTATTTGCATTTAGAGACTCAGCTTTACCTGCACTCTTTTGAACCCCTTGAAAACCTTGCCGACACTTCAGCCGCTCACCAGCAGCTCACTGGCAATCGCAGTAGCCTACCCGTTGACGCCAACCTCAGCCAGCACCTCGAGGCCAGTCACGCAGAGGGTAGTGCGAATCTATCAGTAAGGGTTGAACAACCCACCTTTGCAATTAAAGCATCTGCACCCATGCAACAAAGAAGACGTATGCGCAGCAATGAGCTTCACTTTATTGACAGCCCTTACTTGGGCCTACTGATCAGAATTGAACGGGCACCCTGAAGGTCTAGTCACCAATTTCAACCAGCGTTTTGATCAACTGATTTACCTGGCCGAGGCCTTCAGCTAAGGCCTGCTGCATTTCTTGTAAGGTTATTTCCTGATCTCTTAGCCCTGCAGCCGGGTTGACCACCAAAGCTAAACAAACATAAGGCAGGCTCAGCTCTCTTGCCAGCGCCGCTTCGGGCATACCGGTCATTCCTACCAGGGTACACCCCTCCTGCTTTAAGCGCTGAATCTCCGCAGCCGTCTCTAAGCGAGGCCCCTGAGTGGCAGCATAGATACCACCATCCGTAAGTTGAATGCCCAGCTTGCGTGCCGCAGCCAATAAACGGATGCGCATCTCATGAGAATAGGGAAAAGAAAAGTCGATATGGTCTAAAGGTAGATAATCGCCATCATGAAAGGTGCTCTCTCTACCCCAGGTATAGTCAACAATTTGGTCAGGAAGAACTAAGCTGGGGGGCGGAAGAGCCAGGTCTAGAGACCCGACCGCATTAACGGCTAAGACCTGAGTTGCTCCTGCTGCCTGCAAGGCCAGCAGGTTAGCACGATAATTAATCTTATGCGGAGGTAGGCGATGCGGCTGACCATGACGAGCGATAAATAATAACGAGCGCCCAGCATAACGCGCTTCAGTAACAGCTGAGGAAGCTTGCCCCAGAGCAGTATAGGGCGAGCGTTCTGCAACAACTTCGACGCCTTCTACTTCAGTTAAGCCTGTACCACCAATAATAGCCAGCATAGCCCCCACCTCATGTTTTAAAGCCCCTTAGGAGCAAAGATTGCTGGAAGGTTGCGCAGATAACCCTGGTAGTCCATTCCACAACCAAAGAGATAGCGGTCAGCAACTTCAATCCCGGTAAAGTCAGCTTTAAAGCCTTCAAAAGCCTTACGGTCATGTTGCTTATCCACTAACACAGCACAAAGCACCTCTTTAGCACCCTGCTCGCGACAGTGATCCAGAATAGCCGCAAGAGTCGCCCCTTCATCTAAAATATCATCAACTACCAAGACACTGCGACCTTTCATGGATACTTCGGGCTCTACACGCCAGTGCAAATCACCACCCTTAACTTGACGACGATAACGGGTTGCATGCAGATAATCCATTTCCAAAGGAAAGTTCAAGCGCTTAACCAGCTCAGAAGTGGTAAACAAACCACCATTCATCACACAAAAAACTAAAGGCAAACTCGACCCTAGCTGTTCCGTTACCTCTTTAGCCATGTGATCAAAAGCTGCCGCAATTTCAGCTTCAGAAACCAGGCAGTCTGCTTCGGCGACTACTTGATTAATACGGTTAACTTCGTTCAGCATTTCTTCTTGCATGCTAGTGCCTTAGTTAGATGTCGAATTGAGTTCAGCAGGTAACTGATTTGCTTCCAGATGCAGAGTTCGTGTTGGAAAGGCAATATCAGCCCCTTCTTCACGAATAATCTCGAAAGCTTTTAGCAAAACTTCCTGCTTTATACGATGAAACTCCACCCAATTACAGGTTTTGGTAAAGGTATAAATAAAGAAATCCAGTGAAGAACCTGCATAGGTATTAAAATTAACGATAAGCGTTTGTTTTTCAGTTTCCAGCTCTTCATTTTCAATTAAATAGTCGTGAATGCGCTTAATAATAACCTGCATTTTATCGGCATCCTCATAACGCAAGCCAATCGTTTCAAAAATCCGACGATTAAACATACGTGAAGGGTTTTCTACAGCAATCGTCGTGAAAATAGCGTTAGGAATATAAAGAGGACGCTGGTCAAAAGTACGTATCCGAGTTAAGCGCCAGCCTATATCCTCTACAGTGCCTTCAATTTCACGGTCTGGAGAGCGTATCCAGTCTCCCACCGCGAAAGGACGATCAAAATACAGCATTAAGGCACCAAAAAAATTGGCCAGTAAATCCCTCGCTGCAAAACCTATGGCAATACCGCCAATACCGCCAAAGGCCAGAACCCCTGAAATAGAAAAGCCGAGAGTCTGCAGCATGACCAAGCCAGAAGTAATAATAGCCGCTGCTTTGAGCAGCTTACTAATTGCTTTGGCGGTAGTCGCATCCATAGGCTTACCGGTAACGCCCGGTTCCATCAGCTGCTTTTCCATGCCACTGACAAAGCGAACCACAAACCAGGTGATTAATAAAATCACCGTCACTCGACGTAAAGGATCGACTGCATCAAAGAGATCAACTTCAGCATTCGCTCTAACTATGTCTAAAGCCCAGAACAAACCCTGCGCCCAAACAAAAAAAGCAGCGGGTCTGCGCACAGCCTCAAGCAATAGCTCATCCCAATGATTGCGAGTGGTTTTAAAGCTTTTCTCTAAACGATCAAAAAAACGCCTGACATAATAGTTAGCAAGCAGGGCAGCAAAAACCACCACAAACACCTGCAGTATCCAGATATACTCAGCAGGAATGACACCGCCTAAAGAGGATAGTTGTTCAATCCAGGTCGCCATAAAAACTCTCTCTTCTAAAACTTTTCTTGGCTCAACACAGCAGGGTCTCAGCAGCTTGTAAATCTTGCTGATTCAAGCAGTTAGCCAGTTTACGAGCCAACAAGGCCTCAGGTGAGCTGGACCAGCTCTGGGTATAAGGAAGACGCGCAGCCAGTGCAGAGCAGTGCTCGCCAGCTGGGTAATGTTGCTGCTCCAGCCAATCCAGAACTTCCAAAGCAGCCGCGCGGTTGTTACAAACCAGCACTTGATCACAACCAGCGTTTAAAGCTGCTTCAGCTCGCTCAGAAAAGCTGCCAGCAACTTCTGCTGCAGTCATGCTCAGGTCATCACTAAAGATCATGCCATTAAAGCCTAGCTGCTGACGCAAATAGCCAAGCCAAAAAGACGAGAAGCCAGCGGGTTTAGGATCGACTGCCGAGTAGATAACATGCGCTGGCATTATACCTTGCAAAAGCGGAGCCAAGGCAGCAAAAGGTTGCAAACAGCTGGCTTCTATAGCTTCTAGAGAGCGCTCATCAATCGGCAGGTGAGTATGCGAATCTGCAGTGACCTGACCATGCCCAGGAAAATGCTTTCCTACCGCAGCCATACCCGAGCGTTGCATGCCTTGGATATAGGCTTCTGCCAAATTAATAACGGCTTGGGGGCAGGAAGCAAAAGCACGATCACCTATAACTTGACTTAAGCCTAAATCCAAATCCAAAACGGGTGCAAAACTGAAGTCCATGCCAACCGCTAAAACCTCATCAGCCATAAGCTGTCCGAGCAAACGGGCTGCTTGTAAGCCGGCTTCAGGGTTGCGCTCATACAAATAACCGAGTTGACGCAAGGGCGGCAGCTGAGTAAAGCCCTGCTTCAAGCGCTGTACGCGCCCCCCCTCTTGATCAACAGCTAACAGCAACTCAGGCCTTAGGGCACGCAACTCACCAACCAAGTGAGCCGCCTGCTTAGCCTCAACAAGATTTCTGGAGAAAAAAATAACACCTCCAACGTGCGGATGTTGGACCAGTTCTTTTTCTTCTGCTGTTAACTCAGTGCTGGTTAAGTCCAGCATCAGTGCGCCTGGCATCATGGCGAAACCTTAAGGAGTAGAGTGCTTACTTACCCCAGCGAGTCAGCCAGGGTAAGCAGACAGGGCGGGTTAATCGTTAAAGGAGATCTCAGCCTGGCGCTGCAAATGCTGAACTAATAGACTCTGCATCCGGTTGCCTCGATCATCTGTCAGCATGATACGCAATTGTTTAAGTTCGTTGGCGTCTTCACTTACAGCCCCCTCCTCAACACCGAGCAACTGAATCAGAGCAACCTGGCCTGAACCCAAGCTTACTATTTCCGAAGCCTGTTCATCCTGACCAAGCGCGAAAGCTGCACGATTAATTTCGGGATCGACGGCTCGACTAGAGCGCGCTTGTTCTGCTACCTCAACCCAGGCCAAAGACTCAGCCTCACCCGCTTGAAGCTGTTGCTGTCGCTGCTCTGCTTCAAACCGTGCTTTGTCCTGAGCTAGATCACGTTTCAGCTCTTGGCGCACCTCATCACTGACTTCAGCTAGAGCGCGTACCTGTTGTGGGCGATGTTCATTTTTTGCAATGACCAGGTAGCGGCCATCGTCTAAGCGCAGCGGCTCGGTGATCCAACCTTCTTTAACGACTTCTTCAGAAAAAAGAGCACTGCGAACACCCGCTTCAGCCCAGAAACCTTCAAGCCCATTGATAACGAGCCAGTCACTGGTTTGCATTGGCAAATCAACAGCTGCAGCCACCTCGCTCAGATCATCAGAACTAAAACTCAAATTACTTAGCTCTTCAAGAAGGTCACTGGTGGCGGCACGCAATGGCTGAGCCAGCAAGCGCTCACGCAGATCTTCTCGCAGCTCGTCAAAATCCGGCACAGAGGCCTGCTCTAGCTCTGTTAGTTGAATCAGGTGAAGTCCAAAAGGTGTCTCAGCGATGGCTAGATCGCCAGGCTCTTCAAGAGCAAACAAAGCCTCTTCAAAAGCAGGGTCCAGAGTACCCGCTTCAATAAAGCCTAGCTCACCGCCACGGCGAGCAGTAGAAGTATCTTCAGATAGCTCTGCTACCAGACTCGCAAAGTCGGCTCCTTGCAAGACCTCTTCTCGTACTTGTTCAAGAGTTTGACGTGCTTGGTCTTGCTCAGCAGTCGTTTCATAGGTCAATAACAAGTGAGCTGCAGCATAGTTAGCTTCACCCGCCTGACTGGCAGCAAAGCGTTGATATTCTTCTTCTAACTCTTGCTCACTCACTTCAAAGCGGTCAGCCAAAGAAGCTGGATCAAAAATCAGATAATCAACGCGCACCTGCTCAGCCGCCATAAAGCGCTGCTGGTTTTGTTGATAGAAGTCTTCTACCTCTGCAGCACTGACTTCAACCTGGTCATAGAAGTCGCTCGGCTGAAAGATCAAATAGCGATAGCTACGCTTCTGGCCCACCAGGCGCTGAAAGGATGTAAGCTCTTGATCAAGCACAAATTCTGAATCAGCTACGCCTAAAAGCAGTTGTTGATTGAGCAGGTCTTCCCTGAGTTGAGTGCGGAATTCACTGGCCGACAAACCTTGCTGACGCAAGCGTTGAGTATAGATTTCACGATCAAAACGACCCTGTTCATTGTGAAAAACATCGAACTGAACCAGTTGGCGATCCAGCTGAGTATCAGTAATTCGCATACCCCGCTGTTGAGTTTCTTGACGCAGGAGTTCTTCTTGAATTAACTGGCTTAATGCAAACTGACGCAGCTGATTCATATCAACTAAATCAGGATCGATGCGTCCAGACTGCATAAGCTGACGCATTTGCTGTTGAGCAACACGGTCGACCTGGATTTGACTGATGCTCTCACCATTAACCTTGGCCACTTCATTAGGGTCGCCCCGCATGGCAGTGAACAGAGAGTCCATACCCCACATGGAAAATGCCAGGGCAATTAAGCCGACGATAAAATAAGCTATGATGCCCCTGGACTTTTCTCTGATTTTTAAAAGCATACCGCCCTCAATTTACCCGCAGCCAAATAAAGGCTGGATTATACCCACTCGCCCAATAAAAAAAAACGCACCAACTAGGGTGCGTTTTTATTCAGCAAAAATTTGCTTAGTTCACTGCGTCTTTCAAGCCTTTGCCTGGCTTAAAGCTAGGCACTTTGGCAGCAGGAATTTGAATTTCAGCACCTGTTTGTGGGTTACGGCCAGTACGTGCTGCGCGCTCTTTAACTTGGAAAGTACCAAAGCCCACCAGAGACACGCTGTCGCCTTTTTGCATAGTGCTGGTTACCGAGTCCAGCATGGCATCTAGCGCACGTCCCGCAGCAGCCTTAGGAAGATCTGCTTTGGTAGCGATAGCATCAATCAACTCTGACTTATTCACTCTTCCACCCCTTAGTTAGGTTCTAATAAGCTTCTGTTCCGTAAAGTTTTGACTCAAGGTTCAGAATGCAATTTACAAGTAATACCTGTTGGCTTTGAAAGCTTCTGACTAAGAAGGTTATACCAACAAGCTTTAAAAACTGTCAAGGCAGCCTCTGGTCTGACTCTTAGGCCAGCCTCTAGGTGCTGCCTGAGCTGCTTGGCGGGTATCTTAGCCTTTATACCCACATCAGGGAAATACCCAGATGACAAATAATTGCCAATTTAGTGGGTTCCTGGGCGTGCATCGGCCTTTAGCTCCTCATTTGAGGCCAGGTTGCTTGCTGGTAAGGGCTCAGGATAGGCAGCCAGCGCCACATCCAGCACCTCATCAATCCAACGCACGGGCAAAATTTTCAGTGGCCCCTTAATACTTTCCGGTATTTCTTTAAGATCACGTTCATTTTCTTTAGGGATAACCACCGTCTTAATGCCACCACGACGAGCCGCCAAAAGCTTTTCTTTTAAGCCACCTATCTGCATCACTTCACCGCGCAGATTAATTTCACCTGTCATAGCAACTTCTGACCGTATAGGAATCCCGGTAAAAGCTGAGACCAACGCAGTACACATGCTAATACCTGCGCTAGGGCCATCTTTCGGCGTTGCCCCTTCAGGTACATGAATGTGGATGTCTTTTTTCTCAAAAAGCTCTGGATCTATTCCCAGGCTGGCAGAACGGCTTCTTACTACCGTTAAGGCTGCCTGGATAGATTCTTGCATCACCTCGCCAAGAGAGCCAGTTTTCACTAGCCTGGCCTTGCCCGGCATGATGGCCGCTTCAATATTTAATAGCTCACCCCCCACACTGGTCCAAGCCAAGCCCGTCACACGACCCACTTGGTCTTCTTGGTCAGCCAAACCATAGTTGTACTTGCGCACTCCTAGGTAATGTTCTATTTCATTAGCCGCCAGGGCAACTGGGGCCTGGATTTTTCCTTCACTGATCTCACGAACCACTTTACGGCACACGCGGGTAATCTGACGCTCTAGTTCACGCACACCAGCTTCACGGGTGTAGTAGCGAATCGTTTCCAAAACTGCTGCGTCACTAAAGTCTACTTCTTCTGACTTAAGCCCAGCATTTTTCATTTGCTTCGGCAGCAGATAGCGCTCGGCAATATTGCTCTTTTCGTCTTCGGTATAACCTGGCAAGCGCACCACTTCCATTCGATCCAGCAGAGGTGCAGGAATATTCATGGAGTTAGCCGTACAGATAAAGAGCACATCAGAAAGATCGAAATCGACTTCCAGGTAGTGATCACTGAATTTACTATTTTGCTCCGGATCCAGAACCTCAAGAAGTGCTGAAGCTGGATCGCCACGGTGATCCCTTCCTAGCTTGTCAATTTCATCTAACAAAAACAGGGGGTTGCGCACCCCAACCTTGGATAGTTTCTGAATCAGCTTGCCTGGCATCGAACCTATGTAAGTGCGTCTGTGGCCTCGAATTTCGGCTTCATCACGCACACCACCTAAAGCCATACGCACATATTTGCGGTTGACGGCTCGGGCAATGGACTGGCCTAGAGAGGTTTTACCTACACCTGGCGGGCCAACTAAACAGAGTACTGAGCCTTTTATTTTTTTCACCCGCTGCTGTACAGCCAGGTAATCCAAAATACGCTCTTTAACTTCTTCCAAGCCGTAGTGATCTGCATCCAATATTTCCGTTGCTTTTTGCAGATCAATACTAGCGCGCGAGCGTTTTTTCCAGGGCAGACCAACCATCCAGTCCAAATAACCCCGAACCACGGTTGCTTCAGCCGAAGTTGGCGACATCATTTTCAGTTTATTGAGTTCGCTTTTTGCTTTTTCTTTCGCTTCTGCAGGCAGACCACAGGCTTCAATTTTTCTAGCTAGCTGTTCGGTTTCATTACCCGCATTGTCCAAGTCACCCATTTCTTTCTGAATGGCCTTCATTTGCTCATTCAGATAATACTCGCGCTGTGTCTTTTCCATTTGTTGCTTAACGCGCGAGCGGATGCGCTTTTCAACTTGAAGCAGGTCAATTTCTTCTTCTATTTGTGCCATCAAGTGCTCAATGCGCTCACGCACTCGACCCAGTTCTAATAAGGCTTGCTTATCTTTGACACCCAAGGATAAGTGCGAAGAAATGGTATCCACCATCCGCGTTGGGTCTTCAATGGTATGTAAGCTATTGAGGACTTCATTGGGCACTTTTTTTGATAACTTAACATACTGCTCAAACTGAGCTAAAAGCACACGCGTCAAAACTTCTTGCTCACGCTGAGACAAGGTCTCGCTGGCTAAGGGCTCGCAGCTGGCAACAACATAGTCAACCGACTCGTCCTGCCTGTTAAAACCCTGCTGCTCGAAGGTTTTAACCAAACGAGCACGCTGTTCACCTTCTACAAGCACCTTCACAGTGCCATCAGGGAGGCGCAGGAGTTGTAAAATACTGGCCAAAGTACCTATAGAATAAAGATCATCGTTGTGCGGATCATCTTGATCAGGGTCTTTTTGTGCCAGCAGAAAGACCTTTTTGTCTGTCGCCATAGCTGCTTCTAGGGCATCAATCGACTTTTCACGCCCAACAAATAACGGAATAACCATTTGCGGGTAAACCACAACATCCCGCAGGGGTAACAGGGGCAGCTCCAGAAGCTGATGTTCAGATGACTTATCTTGCTGCGACATCGCAGGAATACCTCTCAGTCAATATAAGGCGGACAGGAAACAGAAAAAAAGGGCACAGGGCCCTTTTTCCTTAGTGCAAGCTGTCTAGTGAATGCCATTGAGCTTAATCACGGTTCACCGCAAGCTGCTCAACCTCATCATTTTCATAGACCATTAGCGGTTTGGCATCGCCTTTGATTACGCTTTCATCAAGCACTACTTTGCTTACACCTTCTAAAGAAGGTAACTCATACATGGTATCTAGAAGAACACTTTCCAAGATAGACCGCAAGCCACGAGCACCTGTCTTGCGCTCCAAGGCTTTTTTAGCAACGGCGCGTAAGGCCTCTTCTCTAAATTCGAGCTGCGAGCCTTCCATATCAAACAACTTCGCATATTGCTTCGTTAAAGCATTTTTAGGTTCGGTCAGAATCTCAATCAGAGCGTCTTCATCCAGCTCGGTGAGTGTCGCAACCACAGGTAAGCGCCCGATAAATTCAGGAATCAAGCCAAAACGAACCAGATCTTCCGGTTCAATTTCTGCCAAAGACTCACCCAGGCTCTTATCGTCTTTACTCACAATCGATGCACTAAAGCCTATACCGCCTTTTTCAGTACGCGCTTTAATGACTTTTTCTAATCCGGCAAAGGCACCACCACAGATAAACAACATATTGCTGGTATCGACCTGCAAGAACTCTTGCTGAGG
>SKIX01000169.1 GCA_007116195.1 Marinospirillum sp.
GCTCAATCAGGGCTTGGATATTGTCGAAAAAGTTCTAAAAGCAGAGCTGGCTAATAACGCTTAAGGGAGCCGTCATGATTGTCCGTAATTTAGAAGAAGCGCGTAAAACAGACCGTTTTGTTAAAGCAGATAATGGTAACTGGGATAGCACTCGCCTAGTTTTAGCTGATGATAATATGAACCACTCTTTTCATATTACTCGGATTTATGAAGGCACCGAGACCCCAATACACTACAAGCATCACCTGGAAACAGTCTACTGTATTGAAGGTGAAGGGGAGGTCGAGACAGTTGCAGACGGCAAGGTTTGGCCAATTAAGCCAGGCGATGTCTATGTGCTGGATAAGCATGATCAACATCTCTTGCGTGCTAGCAAAACCATGACTCTGGCCTGTGTTTTCTATCCCGCCATTACTGGGACAGAAAAGCATCGTGCTGATGGCTCCTATGCACCTGCTGATGAGGTTTAAGCTAACTGTCTAAGTTAGGTTGATAAAGGCCACCGAAAAGGTGGCCTTTTTTTAGGGAACCTAGAGTGAGCTTAATGATCCAGCTCTACCTGGCCCTGGTTGTTAAACAGAAGAATTTGATTGCGGCCTGAGCGTTTTGCGTTGTACATGGCTTTATCTGCCGCATTCAACAGCTCATCTGGGTCTTTAAACTTTTTAGTTGCATCTTGTACGGCTATACCCATAGAGGCTGAAATATAAATATCTTCCTTGTTATGGCTGAGTAGAGGTGTAGAAGCAAGATATTCCTGTAAGCGGAGCGCAAATTTCAAAGCTACTTCCTGATCTTGCCTAGGCAGGAGGACAACAAACTCTTCACCCCCGTAGCGTCCAGCCATGGCTTTCTTGTCAAGCTCTTGCTCAAGAATACTGGCAAAAGCTTTTAGGGCTGCATCACCAACAGCATGACCATGTTGATCATTAAGCGTTTTAAAGTAGTCTAAATCAATGAAGACAACCGCTAAAGAGAGCTGGTTTTGACTGAGTTCGTCAAAATGCTTTTGTAACTGCTGTTCCGTATACTGTCGGTTGAAAATACCAGTGAGAGGATCTCGCTTAAGCTGCTCTTGAAGCTTGGCTGAACTTTTTTTCAAACGTTCGATTTCGGCTTCCTGTTGGGCCAGCTTTTGCATCATTCTTAAATTACGCTCAACAAGCAGATGCTTAGCATCTTGCAGCAGGTTGAAGGTGTCGATTTTCCCTGGTGCTTGAATATCAAATAAGCGTGTAATGCTGGGCAACTGGTCTTGCAGTTGCAAAAGTAGATGAGAAAACTGCTGCTCATCCAATCCTAAATAATCCTGAGCTGCTTGATAGGCAAGCGTCATGGTCATTTCTTTATTGCCAGTTAGCCAAGGATCGGCAAGCAAGCCTGATAGTGCTAGAACACGTAGATTGAGTTGATCTTCAGGAATTTCTTTCGGCAATTGATGACTGGCGGCAATTAAATCAGTGTATTTATTGGGCAACCCCCAAGACTCACTTAGCCAGGCACCGATGGCTGCGTGATTGGAGGCGTATTCTCGCTCTTCAAAAGACGCTAGTTGGCGGTGGGAGCGAGCACTGTGAAAGATAACGCCATAAATATCCGGGTCTAATTCATTAAGAGCAAGCATTCCTAAATCTTGAAGGACTGCTGCTAGGTAAACGCTTTCGACGTCAAAGTCCAGCTTGGTTAATCGCTTGATTTCGCGCACCGCCAAGCCACTAATCAGTGAACGTTTCCAAAAGTGGTCTAGATCCATGCCATTGGTTGCCATTTTAGTATTCATGGCTAAACCAAAGCTTAGAGCTAAAGAAAGCGCACCCTCCATGCCAATACGATTGATAGCTTGCTGTAAGTTGTTGATCTCTCTGCCGCCATAGAGCGCAGAGCTAGCTGCCGCAAGGATTTTTGCGCTCAAAGAGGGGTCTTTAGATAAAATATCAGCCAGCTGCTGGCTACCGCTGTCGGGTTGCCGCGCCAGCTTAATGATATTAATGACGGCCGCAGGTAAAGAGGGCAGCGTTTTGCACCGGTTAAGCTTTTCCTTCAGAGCTGCTGGGATCACCGATCAGGCTCCTGAATATTAATAAGAGTTAATCCTCTCACTATACCTCAGCAGAGTGAATTGCTAAAGCTAACTTGGCAATCTATTACACCCCCTGCAAAGCTTCAAGATGACGATGAACTGACCTGGCTAGAGAGTTAAGATCATAGCCTCCTTCAAGTACTGAAACCAAGCGGCCATCAGCATAGGTTTTAGCTTGATCCATCAAAAGCTGTGTTATCCAGTAGTAGTCATCATCTTCCAGGTTAAGCTCCCCCATAGGGTCTTCTCTATGGGCATCAAAGCCAGCAGAAATCATAATCAACTGTGGCTTGAAGGCTTGCAAAGCAGGTAACCAGCTCGATTCGATGGTTTTTCGGAAACCTGTGCTACCGGTATGCGCTTCAAGTGGTGTGTTGATAATGTTATCGCTTTGGTGATCTGCATAGCGCCAAGGATAGAAGGGATGCTGAAAGCTAGAGCAGACCAGCACTCTGGGATCATTACGAAAGACATCAACGGTGCCATTGCCGTGGTGAACATCAAAATCCAGAATGGCTACTCTTTCCAAGCCATGAACTTCCAAGGCATGAAGTGCGCCAACTGCAACATTGTTGTAAAAACAGAACCCCATACTTTCAACTTTTTCAGCGTGATGCCCAGGTGGGCGAACTGCACAAAAAACATTGTCAGCCTGGTTTTTAAAGATTTGATCAACCCCACGCACAACCGCACCTGAAGCTAAAGCAGCGGCTTCAAGTGAGCGAGGTGCTAAAAGAGTTTCATCTTCAATTGCGGTAAAACCTTTTTCTGGCAAGCTCAGCTCTAGCGAGCGCACATGAGCCTTGGGGTGAGCACGGTGAAGCTGTTCTGGTGTAACAGGGCGCGCCTTGTATTGCATCAGCTGGTTCATTAGCCCGCTCAGCATCAGTTGGTCAATAATCGCGTTAAGTCTTAACGGATTTTCCGGATGCCAAGGCCCCATATCATGTAAGGCGCAATCTTGATGTGTAATAAAAGAAGTGATCATAAACAGCCCGTCCTTTTTTGCTAGAGTTTAAACTTGAAGCAGTTTGTTGGATACTGGGCAAACGTCGAAATTTAAGGAGCAAGACGATGAGCACGCGTTTTTTGCGCTATTTTTTTGAACCCAATACGCTTGCTGTCATTGGTGCTTCAGAAAAAAACTTTAGTCTAGGTGGTCAGGTAGTGGCTAACTTAAAGGATGCAGGCTTCCCTGGCAAAGTCTGGATTCTGGATCCTAAAGAGGTAACTGAGCTTCATGGTTACCAAGTTTTTAGTGAGTTACAAGAGTTACCTGAAGTACCTGACTTGGCTGTTATCTGTACGCCGGCTGATGTTGCTCCGCAAATGGTTGAAGAGCTGGGTCAGTTTGGCGTAAAAGCCGCTTTGGTTTTAACTTCAAATCAAGGGCACCGACAAACTAACTACAAACAAAGACTTTTAGAAGCAGCGCAGAATTCATCTATTCGCGTTATGGGGCCAGAATGCATGGGTATTCTGGTTCCTGGTCGCAAACTGAATGCCAGCTATGCACCACAGAATGTAAAAGCAGGCAAGGTTGCCTATATTGGGCAATCAGGCATGCTCGGTAATGCAATTATTGACTGGGCCAATGGCCGTGGTATTGGTTTCTCACATTTGATTACACTCGGCGATAGCGTTGATGTGCGTTTAGCCGATGTTATTGATTATATCAATCGCTTCTCGAATGCTCAGGCTATTCTCTTACATTTAGAGCATATTCCTGATTCTCGGCATTTTATGACGGCTGTTCGTGAAGCTTCACGGAACAAGCTGGTTTTGGTGATTAAATCTGGACGGACTCCGCAAGCTCAGGGTGAGCCTTTGCTATTTACACCCGGTTTGCCTAATCGAGATCCGGTGTACAGTGCCGCTTTCTCTCGTGCGGGCATGGTACGCGTTGATAACAGCGAAGAAATGTTTGATGCGCTAGAAACCCTGACACGTATGCGGCCAGTCAGAGGGGATCGCTTGGCAATCATCAGTAATGGCTTGGGGCCGAGTATGTTGGCGGTTGACCGTTTAATTCACCAAGGAGGCCAGCTAGCTGAATTAAGTGCAGAAACACTTAACCAGTTACAAGCTTGGATGCCCAGCGATGATACGCGAGTTAATCCCTTGGATATTGGCGGTGGAGCAACACCTCAGCAATTTGTTGAAGCCATTCAAATGGTTTCTGCTGACCCGAATGTCGATGCCGTCTTGGTTGTGCATGCACCTACGCGCCTTGCACCGAGTGAAGCGACAGCTCTGGCCGTTATAGCCAATCGCAAAACTTATAAGCGTAACCTGTTAACCAGCTGGATGGGACTAGACCACGCTTTTCCTGCGCGTCATGAGTTCAATCTTGCTGGTATTCCTACCTATTTATCGCCTGAAAAAGCTGTTCAGGCATTTATGCACTTGGTTAACTATCAGCGCAACCAAAAGCTACTGCAAGAAACACCGCCTAGCCTGCCCTTTGAAACTTCCAGAAAAGCAAGACAAGAAGCTCGGGATTTAGTGGCCAGGGTTGCTGGTTCAGGCCGCGATCACTTGACTCATGAAGAAACGCGTGACCTGCTGAAAGCCTATGGCATAGAAATGGCAACCACCTATTACCCCAAAACAGCGGAAGAAGCTGCTCAGCTCGCCAAAAAACTGCCGGGTAGCAAGGCACTAAAAGTGAACCATGCCAACAATAGCTACCCATTTGTTTATCGCAAACACCCGCATAAGTTATCTGCCGGCCTGCTGCAAGACCTGGAAACAGAAGCGGACGTAGGCAAGGGGGCAGAGCGGCTTGAAGCCAAAAGAGCAGAAAAGTTTCCAGACAGTCCCTTTTATTCATTTGTGCTGCAACCTATGCAGCGTGGCAAGCATTCGATGCAGCTCAATCTTGGTGTGACGCGTGATCCAGTTTTTGGGCCTGTGGTTTTGTTCGGGATAGGTGGCTATAAAGTCAACATTTTGTTTGACCGTCATTTGGCGATCCCCCCTTTAAATATGACTCTAGCGCGTGAACTGGTTGCCTCCAGCCATGCGGGTCGGCTTATCGTTGAGCATAGTAACCATGCAGAGGAAGATTTGGATCGAATTTGCCAACTCTTGGTGAAGTTATCGCAACTGTGTTCAGATTTACCCTTGATCAAGGGGCTGGAAATCAACCCGCTGCTGTTAAATCGAGATGAGCTGCTTGCTATTGATGTGCAGTGTGATCTGGGTGATCCGGCTTACCATGCCATCATGCCTTATCCAGAGGATTTAAGAAAAGAAATTACGCTTAAGGATGGCCGACAAGTCGAAGTCAGGCCCATTCGCGGTGAAGACTCGGTTGCTTTACTAGGCTTCCATAGCCGCCTATCGGAAGAAAGTATTCGCTTCCGCTATTTCCACAATAAAGCTGATCTAACTAAAAGGGATTTGTCATTACTGACGCAAATTAACTACGATCGACAGATGGCCTTTGTAGCAGAAGAAACCCTGGCTGATGGTAGTAAAGAAATTCTGGGTGTTTCTCGAGTTTGGACCGACCCTGACAATATACGCACAGAGTTTTCAGTCATCATCCGCGATGATTTACAGGGCTTAGGCTTGGGGTCTTTGCTGATGAAAAAGCTAATTAGCTATAGCAAAAGTGTCGGCACTCTGGAGATGATTGGCAAAATCATGGTAGAAAATCATCCTATGCGGGGGTTGATGAAGTACCTGGGTTTTGAATGCCGCTATAACCTGGAAGAACAGGTCATCGACGCTGTTCTTCCGTTAAACGAGCCAGTCAATGATTGGCAGCGCCATCGCTTGGCGAACCCGATTGACTAGCTACTGGGTGTTAAGGAGCTAAACGCTCCTTAACCCACTCCGTTCCCTCTTTACGAAAGCGGATACGGTCATGAAGACGACTAGGCTTGCCTTGCCAAAATTCCACAGAGCTGGCCAGCAATTGATAGCCGCCCCAATGGTGTGGACGTGGCAGAGGGTCAATTCCTTGATATTGCTCTTCTAAAATGGCCAAGCGCTCTTCCAGAGTGTTGCGGCTTTCGATAACCTGGCTTTGCTCCGAAACCCAGGCACCCATTTGGCTGTCTCGGGGACGGCTAATGTAATAAGCATCTGAATCAGCTTCAGGTAATTTTTGTACTTGGCCTTCAACTCTAACTTGGCGTTGTAGCTTTTCCCACCAGAATAGCAAGCTGCAGCGTGGGTTAGCTGCCAACTCTTGGCCCTTTTCACTGTCGTAATTGGTATAGAAGATCCAGCCTTTTTCTTTTGCGAACCCCTTGAGTAACAGCGTGCGGGCTTTAGGCTGCCCTTGGGCATCCACTGTAGCCAGAGTCATGGCGTTAGGGTCAAGGGTTTCGCTGGTTAAAGCATCAGCTAACCACTGGTTGAATAAGTCAAAAGGGCAGCTGCCTGCTTGAGCTGCCGAGAGCTGACTTTTATCGTAGCTACGGCGAGTAGCAGCAAGGTCGCGGTTCATCTTGGTATCCTCTTAGTGTAATCTTAGAAAACTGCATGTTTAGGAGATGTTGATTTATGCAAGGTCATGATGCTGTTCAGAATATCAAAGTTTGGGACTGGTCGATAAGGGTCTTTCACTGGTCTTTACCCTTGCTTATCTTTGCCCTTTGGTATACCCGCCTGGATACCGAAACCCACATGATTTTTGCGCAACTGCTAATGGGGCTGCTTATCTATCGGATTATTTGGGGGCTAGTAGGTACACCTTATGCTCGATTTGGTCATTTTCTATATGGCCCTGCGCGACTTGTAGCTTATCTTCGGGGCTTCTTTACTCAAAATAAACCTTTTTATCTGAGTCACAATCCTTTAGGTGGCGTTATGGTACTGGTTTTGCTGGGTGCATTAGGCTTTCAGCTGATGACTGGCCTGTTTATCGATGATTTTATCTTTCCAGGGCCTTTATACGATTTAGTTTCCCGATCCACTTCAGGCTGGATGACAGACTGGCATCATCGTTTCTTTGATTATCTTCTTGTGCTGATTGGGCTTCATGTTACCGCTATATTGGTTTACAAGCTTAAAGGAGAGGGGCTAGTTAAGCCCATGCTGACGGGCAGCAAGCCAACTGCTGCTCAACCGGAGGACCTAAAACCACAAGTAGCTGGTTTTCCCTGGTTGAGGTTTGCTATTGCTGTGGTATTTTCCGTTCTACCTGTGCTCTATGTATTTCATTGGCTTTAACCGCCATCAAACTAAAGAGGAGGCTTTCGCCTCCTCTTAAAACACGACCGCTCAATTGCACTTAACGAGCACGATAGTCGTCATGGCAGCTGCGGCAGCTTTGTACCAGTGCTCCAACTGTAGAGCGAGCTTGGCGCAGGTCAAAATCAGCAGAAGTAGAGGCTTCTAATAGCTCAGACAAGGCTTTGCCAAAGTTTTCGCCTTTACTTTGGAAATCCGCCATATTGTTCCAAGCTCGATCACGCATACGGCTTTCGCTAACACCTCGAGTTTCAGGGAAGTAGGTTTCAGGAAGCAAGGCTCCTGTTTGCGCAATATTTTGTGCTCTTTTGTTAATTTCCTGAGCATCGAATTCGATGTCACCACGAACCATGCCGCCCATAACACTCGTTTGAGCACTAATAACCTGGTAAAGCGCTTGACGGTATTGAACCGCATCTTCAGGGTCAAAGTAGTCAGCTTGAACGACAGAAGTGGCAAATAAGCCCGCTGCGACAGTAATCATAGCTTTTTTAAACATATTTAGTTCCTTTTTAGATTCCACTCATCGGTTTACCTACATACACTTGAGACTTTACCTTAAAACCCTTCAATCAACAAAATTGACTTAAAAAATATGCTAGCCTGCCGATGCAACAGAGGGTGTACATCAACATGGCTTGAAAAACTTAGGAAAAGCGCTTAGTTGCAATTTTTTTGTCTTCTGGGTAACTTCCTGATACTTAACCTTAGCCTTAGAAGCTGTGCAAACGCTTTTAGGCTGCTATCATACGGGGCTGACCCAGCTCTTGGGCGAGCTAACCCGTAGATTAATGCTGCATTCATTAAGGATCGCAATATGGATCTTGCTACACTACTTGGCCTGGTATTAGGTTTCACGCTGATTATTCTGGCTATTATTACAGCGGCCGATTTGGGTCTTTTCTTTAACCTGCCAGGCATGCTTTTGGTTATGGGTGGCACTTTTTCTGCAGCCTTAATCAAGTTCCGAGTTCAAAGCTATCTGGTTGGTATTAAAGAAGGCTTTGCTACTGCCTTTTTTGAGCGTAATGATAATCCACGTGAGATCATCGCCTTAGCCAATCGCCTTTCTCGCATTGCCCGTCGTAATGGTCTCCTCGGTTTAGAAGATGAACCTATCGATAATCCTTTTTTTCAAAAGGGTGTGCAGATGTGTGTCGATGGCAGTGCTCCAGAATTTATTCAGGAAGTGCTACAAAAAGAGATGCTGCTCACCATAGATCGCAAATCTATCGGTGAGAAAGTTTTTCGTGCCTTCGGTGATCTCTGCCCAGCCTTTGGTATGCTAGGTACTTTGGTCGGTTTGGTCGCCATGCTAAACAACCTGGATGACCCTACGGCACTCGGTCCAGGTATGGCGATTGCCTTGTTGACTACCTTTTATGGCTCACTGATGGCTCAGCTAGTCTTCTTACCGATTGCCGATAAGCTTGAGATGAAAACGGAAGAACTCAACAATAATATGGAATTGATCATTGATTCAGTGATGGGGATTTACAATGGTATGAATCCACAGGTACTGGATGAGTTGCTGGAAACCTACTTACCTGAATATCAGCGTGGCACTGTTAATATGAATGAAGAAGTCGAATAGACTTGAGGAATTGACCACGTATGATGAAGAGACGTCAAAAAAAACAGCGGAAAGGAGTTCCTGAGTGGATGGTTACCTTTGCCGATATGATGACCCTGCTGCTGGTTTTCTTTGTTTTGATTCTATCCTTCTCAACGATGGAGCAAGAACGCTTTCGCGCGATTTCTATGGCCTTACAAGATGCCTTCGGCTTTCAGATGATGAATCCTCTAAGTTTGATTCCAGTGGATAACCCTCCACGCACTGAAAATATTATTGAGCCCATTAAGCCGGAGCCACCGACTACTGAACAAACAGGGGCCGAAAACCAGTTGGAAACCCTGGGTAATCGCCTGCAGACCAACTTCACCGATGAAATCGAACGCGGCCTGCTGATTGTTGAACATGATGAAGATCACATCATTATTCGCTTTCCAGACGATGCGGCCTTTGGTTCTGCCAGTGACTGGCTGGAACCGCAGATGGTGCCCATCATTCAGCGTGTCGGGGATCTGATTTCTGAATTCGAAATGTATGTTATTGTCGGCGGGCATACGGATAATATTCCTATACATACGAATCGCTTTCGTTCTAACTGGGAGCTGTCCGCTGCTCGTGCCACCTCTGTGGCTCATGAGCTGACCTGGATGAGCGACCTCAATGAAGAATATCTTTATGTGGTTGGTAATGGTGATGCTCGCCCGCTGGATACCAATGCTACTCCAGAAGGCCGCTCACGTAATCGTCGTGTTGATATTCTTTTAATGGAAAGAGATATTACTGAAGAGCGGGAAGTCTTCCAGGGTATTCAGCAGATTCCAACCTACCGCTAATTTAGACTTGAAGCTTTTGCCAGCGTCTTTGCTGCCAGATCAACGCAAAGACGCTGGAATTCAGAATCCTAAAGCCCAGCTGCGCGTACCAAATGCCTAATAAGCCCGCTTCCCAATAAATACCGATCAGCCAGGCGGCCGGCAGAAAAACCAACCACTGCATTGAAAGACTAATCATCATTACCAACCGCTGTGCACCTGCGCCCTGAAGCGCCTGATTAAAGACGATGGCGGTGGCGTCCAGGGTAATCATAATGCCGGTCAGCATCAGCGGAATCCGACCCAGTTCGATCAAATGAGGCTCATGCAGAAAAATGCCCAGGATCATTTCCGGGAACAGCAGCAGCGGCAAGGCCAGGCAAGCCAGCAGCAGCGAAGCCAAACGCATGACCTCCCAACCCCAGCGATGGGCTTCCTGGGGTTCTTCTTTACCTAGGCTGGAACCGACCAGCGTCATGGCAGCCATTCCCAGCCCCACCCCCGGCAGAATCAGCAGCAGCGACAGGTGCACCAGCACATGGCCCACGGCAACGCTGGAGGTGCTGATCTGCCCCAGAAACCAGAAGAGTACGGCATAGCTGACCGCAAACAGAAACTGTTGCAGGGAATTCGGTGCCGCCAGACGCAGGGTGCGCCACAAGAGGTTCATGGAGGTGGGCTGAAACACAAAGCCGCTGGGGCAGGCGGTCTGCCAGGTCAGCCAGCCCCAGACCAGCGCGCCCAGAGTGACCGAAATACTGGTGCCCAGAGCTGCGCCCACAGCACCCAACGGAGGCACGCCCAACCCTCCGTGGATCAGCCAGATACTAAGCAGAATATTCAGGGTATGGGTGAAGAGGATGATTTTCAGGTAGATGCCGGGCTTGTGAATGCCTTGCCAGTAGCCGCGAAAGCAGAGGGTCAGGGCCACCGGCAAGAGTGCCAGGCTACGCCAGCTGAAATAGTCACTGGCGATTGCTCGTACTGCCTGATCTTGATTGATTAACCCAACGATGCCGCTAGAAAAATGCCAAGCCAGCCAGGTCAGCGGTAGAGTAATAATGATAGCGAGCAAAATAGCCGCATTCAGGGGCAGGGCGCGTGTGGAATACTGGCGAGCACCGTGACGCCGGGCAACCTGAGACTGAACACCGGAGGCCAGGCCCATAATCAGCGCAGTCAGCATGAAGATGGCATAGCCGCCCACGCCGACACCGGCCAGCACCGTTTCACCCAGGCTGCC
>SKIX01000111.1 GCA_007116195.1 Marinospirillum sp.
TCCTGGGTTTTAGGAACATATAAATAAGCTTCGCCACCAAAAACAACCAAGCCCAGCTGATCTTCGCTACGGCGGCTAACAAAATCACCCACCACCTGTTTAACATGATCTAAGCGGGTACGCCCATCCATAAGCTCTTGCATGCTGCCAGAAACATCAACGACTAAAAGCAGCTCACGACTTTGTTGAGCCACTTCAATTTCTGGCTGCTGTAGCTCGGGACGAGCAGCAGCAATAACCAGCAACAACCAAACCCACCACCAGGGCGACCATCTTCGAGCAGGTGATAAAAAACCCGCTTTGGCGATCGGGCTTAATCCCGAATAGCCTGGTAAGCGCAGAGCAGAAGCCAGCGGCTGCTTCCAGCCCAGGCGCTGCAAACCTAATGACGCTAACCAGGGTAGCAAGGCAAGGCAGAATGCCCAGGGCCAAACCCAAATCAGGTTTGTCGACGTATCCATGCTTTAACCAATTGCTGCAAACTTTCAGCATCAAAATGGTCAGGAGCGGCCTGATAAGCACCCCAGGCAAGTACCTTACCACTACCTTCACGAAAGCCTGGATCCTGGTTAGGTTTGCGGCCTCGACTCCAGTCTAAAAAGTCCAGCCAATCCTCTCCAGTCAGGGCAGCCACCTTGTCGCGCTGAAAGTTACGCACAGCCAGGCGTCTTAACAGCAGGTTGAGTTCATACAAATAGCGCTGAGGGTCACCCGCTTGCTGGTAGCGTTGATAGATGGCTTCCAGCTCACGGTAGGCATAACGACGAGTACGAGTAAGCTGGTACCAGCGCCACCAAAAAATAGCGATCACTAACAGTAATGCGCCTGCAGCCAGCACCCCTACCCAGGGCGCAGGAGGCCAGTAACCAGGTGGATAGGGAGGTACTAAGGGTGCCGCTAGGTCGTGCAAATTTTCAAGATTCATCATGCGTTCGAGGTTCCTGTCCCCAAGGGATGGGAGTAGTCTACCTGTTCCTGCTGAAGTTTCCTGTTGTAACCAGGTAACAATTGCTGCAACCACCGGGATTCATCACGTGTTGAAATTTCGATATAACGACCCCTGGAACCCAAGGCGGCACGTAGCCACTGCTGCCGTTGCACAAAACTGGCTTGCCAGAGGTCTGTTTGCTCACGGCTCAGATGCCAACGTTCACCTGCAGCTATTACTGGGCCAAGATGAGTCGGTAACTGCTGATCCAAAGGGTCCGTCAAATGGACCAGTACCAGCGCATGTTTTTGTGCCATCCAGCGTAGCAAAGCATCTTGCTGACAACTTCGAAAATCACTGATCAAAATAACCAGGCTTGCTGCAGGCAAACGTTGACGCATCGCTGCCAAGGCCAGATCCAACTGGTTACGCGGTGCCGGCTGCAACTCACCTAACTCTTGATTACAGGCAGCCAAACGCGCCAGCCAACGTATAAAGTAGCGTGAACCTCTGGCAGGTGCCTCCCACCAGCCGCCTTGATCTGTTTCTATCCAGCCGCCCACTTTTTCACCTTCATGCAGAGCAGCCCAGCCAAACAACGCCGCCAGACGAGCAGCCATGACCGCTTTACTGGCTAAAGAACCAAATTGCAATTGTGAAGTTTGCTCTACAAACAAGGCTACAGGTCGCTGATGTTCAGCTTCAAAAGTACGGGTAAAAGCCTGCCCCCTTCGTGCTGTCACCTTCCAGTCTAAATAACGTGGATCATCACCTGGCTGGTAAGCTCTGACTTCACGAAACTCCAAACCCCGCCCGGCCTGGTTCATCACTCGACCTTCCGAGCCTGCTAAGCGTCCTCGCATCAATTGCTGTAAGCTTAAGGCCGCCGCAGGCAAGCGTAACTGGTTTAATTCTTGCAAGGTGACGGCAAGTGCAGGCGATGCAACCATTAAGCCACCGCAACCAGAGTTAGCAGTCGCTGAATAATGGCATCACGACTGACACCTTCTGCCTCGCCTTCAAAGCTAAGTAATAACCGATGACGCAGTATATCAGGCGCCAGGTATTGAATATCTTCGGGAAGCACTTCTGTACGACCACGCAACCAGGCCAGCGCCCTGGAACAGGCATCCAAAGCCAGACTGGCACGAGGGCTGGCTCCTAATTGCAGCCAGCTAGCCAATTGCGCGTCATAAGCACTGGGTTTGCGCGTTGCTTGCACCAAATCCACGATGTAGTTTTCTACGGCTTCAGATAAATGAATCTGGGCAATTTCCTTGCGTGCAGCCAAAACCTGAGCCGCTGTTATGGCTAAAGTCGACCTGGGAGCCATGCCTGCTGTTTCTTCTCGCACCAAACGCAGAATAGCTCGCTCCATTTCTGCGCTGGGGTAATCCATCCAGACATGCAATAAAAAGCGATCCAATTGCGCCTCAGGTAAAGGGTAGGTGCCTTCTTGCTCCAAAGGGTTTTGCGTCGCCATCACCAGGAACACCTGGTCCAGGCTACGAGTTTCCCCTCCGACGCTGATTTGACGCTCTGACATGGCTTCTAAAAGCGCTGACTGCACCTTGGCAGGGGCGCGATTCACTTCATCGGCCAGAACCAGTTGGCTAAACAAGGGGCCTGGACGAAACTGAAACTCACCCGTTTGTGGACGGAAAATATCCGTACCCGTTAAGTCAGCGGGTAGTAAATCCGGTGTGAACTGAATCCGCTGAAACTCAACCTTAAGCTGCTGCGCTAACTGCTGAATAGCTCGGGTTTTCGCTAAACCCGGCGCCCCTTCGACGAGCAGGTGACCGTCCGCAAGCAGCGCCAGTAACAGGCGCTCAATCAGCGTTTGCTGACCCAGTACTTGCTTATTCAGCTGCTGCTGAAGCTGTAAAAAGTGAGAATGGACACTCATCGTATCTGATCTATCCTTTAGTCAGCACTTCCCTGAACAGCATTCATCATGCAAAGAGAA
>SKIX01000164.1 GCA_007116195.1 Marinospirillum sp.
AAGGCTTCCAACTGGGCATTGCGGCGGATTTCCTCGTCGAAAAGACGACCGAGTGCCTCGCCCAGGGTTTCATGCTGCCAGCCACCGGGGGCTTCAAGCGGCGAGAAAATAGGACGAAAGGTCGGATAGATAAATTCATAGAAGGCAGTGCATTCCAGCGGGTAGCTGCGACCAGGCTCCTCTTCTCCTTCTCCAGCTTGCTGCCAGGTTTCATACATCAAGTCCCACACCCGCCGCTTATAGGTGACATCCCAGGGCCAGATTTCATCCGCAGCCTCAAAACCGGCCTGTTCATAGTCATTGTGACCATGCACCAACAAAACCAGGTTGCATAGCGGCTGTTTTTCCAGCTCACGCAGCTCGCTATAGCTTGCCGGACGACGCAAGCCGTGAGCTTCCTGATCCGGCAGCATGCGAACCAGGCGGGGTTGCTGACTCCAGTTCAAGTCTTTTTCATAACTCATCAGCAGGTAGCGGACATTACCTACCCAGCGTCTGTTATCAGAAGCCTGCACCCTGGTCAGGCCACCTGTTGTCGCCAAACCGGCTTGGGTAAGCTCTTCATCAATAAAGGTTCCATCTGCAAACACCGGGTCAATAAAGCTAAGTTGCCCCTGGTCATCCAGGTGAACCGGCAGAAACAGGGGGTAGTCAAAGCGCCTTTCCCCATCCACAACCAGATCACCCAAGCGCAGAATCTGTAGACTATGCGGGCTGATGTCACCAGCTTCTTCAAGGGGCAGGCGAAGGATCGGCTTAATGTTTGATGGATCACCAGAGCCTTGCAGGGTCAACTCTCGCAGGCTGCCGGTAAACTCCAGCTCGGCCTGCCCCTGCCGGGGTAGCTCCAGAATCCGGGTTTGCAACTCTTCGGTTATCGAGCCGCGCTGGAGGGTGATTTCATAATCGGCTTCCACTTCACCCAGCTCTACCCGGGTGCCATCATCCAGGCCCATTTCCAGCGGCTCGCCGGAAGAAAAACCTCTGCTCTCCAGAGGTTCTGCCTCAAGGGGTGCCGCCTGGCCTGTGGAGTAGGTTTCCTGCGAAGGGGGTGGCCGTGCAGCGTCTTCAGGACTGGAGCCGCTATCACCATTGCCGCAAGCGGTCAAGAGCAAGGCGAGCAGTAGAACAAAGCAGAAGGAAAGCGGGCTTGGGTGCTTCACTTGAAGCGAACGAACTAACATGGCTAAATCCTCAAGGGCTTTATTTTTAATTTAAACCACCGTCAGCAGTATTGCTAGTTGATCTATCAAGGCTTTAACCCAAAACGCAGGTGTTACGGCCTTGCTCCTTCGCTTGGTAAAGGGCACGATCGGCTTCTTCCAAAAGACAACAAGGCAACGTTTGCAGGCTGGGTATTTGGCTGGTGCCACCGCAACTGATGGTGACCCAGGGTGCAGCGGGTGAAAAGGCATGGGGCAAAAGTAGCTGAAGCTGGCGTTGCGCTGCTGTCTCTTCAAACATCATCGCTAGCTGATCAATGACTTCTTGTAAAACAAAGTCTTCCTGGGTTAAATCCAGCCGACCTGCTTCTATCCGAGAAAAATCCAGGATGTCATTCAAGATGCCCAATAAAAGACGGCCTGTCTGGTGGATTTTCTGGAGCCGCTCTTGTAGTCGAGCTGGGCTGGTCTCCTGGGCTGCCAAGGCACTTAAACCAATGATGCCGTTCATGGGTGTGCGAATTTCATGGCTCATATTGGCAAGAAACTCTGACTTGGCACGATTGGCGGCATCAGCTTTCTGTATAGCCGCTTGCAGGGCTTGGCTTTGCTGCTGCTCCAAAAGCTGATTAAAAGCCGTCACCAAGAGGCCTACTTCATCCTGACGGTCGACGGCTAAAGGTCGTAAGGGGAATGAGAAACCAGCTGACCCTCCGCATTAACCAGAAACAAGCCTTGATTAAAGTGCTGGTGCAAGTTGATACGAGAATCCAGCTGCACCTGCAACTCCTGTTCTGGCAATAGCTGCTGGCCATCCTGAACCTGATCTGCAAGCTCTCTTAATGCCTGAGTTCTGAGGTGAAGACTGTTATCAATGCGGCGCGCCACCAGCTCAGTCATCTTTTTTTGCTGTTCGACCAGCTGGGCACGATTATTTTGCAGCACCATCCATTCAATCATGGCAGTCAGCAAAAGGGCGCTGCCTAGAACAGCAATCAAGGCCAGCAATAAAACCCTGCCTGCCAGAGAGTCCGACCAGATCTTCAACATCACGCCTCCTTGGTAAGCTGATCAAAACTTAGCTTAGCCGGAAGTCCTTAAGGAATGAACAGAAAAAAGTAACCCTTGGCTTCGATTTTTTCGAAGCATAAATAAATAGCTTTCCCTAGCGGGTTAAGCTAATTTAGCAGTCTTTGATAGGGTTTTCTTCTTTTTTAATAAGGGATAGACAATGAAACTCAAAGCACTTTTGTCAGTGTCTTTTGGATTACTGAGCCTGCTGATTCTGGTGGTTGGTCTGAACGGCATTCGCAGCAGTCAAAACCTGCGAGGCGAGCTAGAGAAATTCAATCTCAGCATCCTACCTGCCGTAGACCTACTCGGGAAAATGAATTTTGAACGCATGGTCATTCGCGCCCAAACCCTTGAAGTAGAGTTGCAAAATGAACCCTCAACATCCACACGGGAGCAACTCAGAAACATCCAGCAGCAACGTCGTGACTCCCTTGCCCAGATGGATAGACTGCGCAGTGAGTATCAAGAGCTTAAAGGGCTGGGTGTTCTTGCTGCAGCCTACGCAGACTTCAACGATAGCTACCGGGTCTGGCGCGAGCACTACACACGCCTGCAGGCTTCAACCGATCAAATGCTGAATGCGCAAAACCCAGCCGACTTTAACCAGGCACGTGCCCTTTACAGGCAACAGGTTGAAGCGATGGTTCC
>SKIX01000155.1 GCA_007116195.1 Marinospirillum sp.
GCACCGGTATTACAAGCCAAACGCTTGATGGCCAGCCTGCGCGAGTCAACCCTCAATGATGCCATGACCGGTCTGCGTAACCGCCGTTTCCTGGAAGAGTATTCCGACACCCTAGTTAATCAAACCAAGCGTCGTGAAACCTCCATGACACTGATCATGCTGGATCTGGATTACTTCAAAACAGTCAATGATACCTATGGGCATGATGTTGGTGACTCGATTCTGATTGATCTGGCCCATATTTTTAGAGCCAATGTCCGCGAATCAGACCTGGTCATCCGCTATGGTGGCGAAGAGTTTTTAATTATTCTATTGGATACCGACGCTTCAGCGGGCGTGCAGGTAGCAGAAAAAATACGCAAAGCTGTAGAGGAACATCAGTTTAAAGCTGGCAGCGTGCTACTGAATAAAACGATTTCTGCTGGCTTGGCCGACTTCCCTAATGATGGCCAGGCTTTTTGGCAGGTGCTTAAATTTGCTGATGTTTCCCTGTATGCTGCCAAGGATGGAGGGCGCAACCAAGTGGTTCGCTTCAGCCCAGAGCTGTGGGTAGGCACTGAAAAATACTAGGGGGAGGTCAATTGCTGCTTTTTTTAAATCGCTTGGCTTTACGTTTATCAAGCCTGCGGCTAGTCAGCCTGGTTATTGCCGCTGCAGGCTTAATCGCAACGATCATGAGCCTGCTCCTACCCGCTTATTCAAGCTGGCTGCTCCCTGCACTTATTGCTCTGCTGTGGTCATTACTCAGCTTTAGTTTTCTCACCTTATTTAGGCAAGTACCCCAGGCTGGTCAAGGAGCAACCGGCTGGGTCGCCCGTTTCAAACTTAAGCTCAGTTTGCTGGCATTTAGTTTGCTCGGTGGCCTTTTCTTACTGCTCACGCTGGCATTGGTTGGGCTTAGCTTGAGGGGCTTAATTATCTTTTTCACCAACTAGCTGCAAGCGACGCGTTGGCCAGTGCAGAGTCGCTGTCTTACTGATCATCTTTTTAGCGAGCTCAGGCTGCTCTCGGCGAACCACCTGAGCAGCAAAGTCCGCTAAAAAACGCGCCTTTAATTGCGCCCGAGCCGCATCAGGCCCTGGTTCTCTAAAAGGCACAGAAGATAACAGTAAAAAGCCATCTTCAGGAATACGGCCTTGCTCCATGTTGTTACGAATAATGCCAGCCGCTTTCAGCAAAGGGTCTGACAAATCAGGACTGTAGGGACCAATAATCAAAGCCACATTAGGCACATGCAAGAAATCAAAGCCCCGCCCAATACAAATCATCCACTCACGATGCTCGATATCCAGATCACGCTTTAAAGAGCGCATTTCCAAACTATGCTGCAGATTACCTTCAACTAACGGCAAGAGGTCATAACGAACCTGAGCTGGCATAGCCGGTAGCAGGTCATTCAGTTGTTGTCCTAACTGAGGTAGGTCGTCTGCTGTCAACTGAGCTACATCCAGCTGAGCACCGGCTTCACCGTGAACAATAAGTGCGTCTTCATCAGTTTCAAACCCACACACCAAAGGATAAACCGTTTGTCGGTCATAACCGAAAATCTGCTCAACCTGCTGGCGTATCGTTTGAGCATGCTCCACTGCGGCCTCTTTACTGCAATTAAAACCCGCACACCCTCGGCTTGGCTCACCCTTAGAAAAATGATAGGTAATGATAATTAAAACTCGCCGCCCAGTTTGAACGGCCTGCATAACACTGCTCTCTAAGAGGTCACCTAAATAAGGCCAACCCAAATCAAAAATACCCCCAAGATTACGAAAAGGCCGAATAATACCCAAGGGGGTGCGCGTGGCATGGGGTAAATGCAAGCGTCCATCCATGCATTTCAGTGCCAGGATTTGTGTTGGGTGCTCAGCAAGATAGCGTTGACGAGCCAGATAGGTCTCTGGATTACAAAAGTGCTGAGAGTGATCACGACTCAGATTCAGCAACCATTCAAGCCGATCTTGAATAGGCTGGCTGTGAATAGCATCTGGCATTATTGTTGTTCTCCAGTCTGCGACTTGTTGGGTTAAGCGCCCTATTCAGGCATACATGAGGAATGATGCTCCAGTATTTTCCACTCCCCTGCAAGCTTTTGATAAATAAAGGTGAAACGCACAGGTACTGTTTCGTTGGTAGCATGCAGTAAAAAACTGTAAAGGCCTGAATGGACAGCCAAATCACCGAAGAGCCGCCTATTAGAGAAATCCAGCTTGGCTTCTGGCCGCATTTTTAGAAAACGCTCAAAGTAGGCTGTGACCTCTTGATGATTACGGCAAACCTGATTCGACAAAGTAGGCAAGAATATCGGCTCTTCGGCATAGAGCTGCGCTACTTGCTGAGCGTCGCCTGACTGCAAAGCCTGGTTCCACAAATCAAAAAGCTCTAAAAGTTGGCTCTCAGTCATTCGAATTGTCTTAGGTTAGAAAATAAGTGGAGCAAATGTTAATGCCTCACCCTAGCCAGCGCAACAACTTACCTGGGGTTTCTTCAAGTAAGTCGGTAAAGGTAGATAGGGCTTCGATAAAAGTCTGTCAGCTCTAGCTGCTGCTCGGGTGTATAACCAGGCAAAGCAAAAAAGTGGCTGAGCAGCCATTGCGGCTTCTTTGGCTGCTGGCTGAGCTTGTGGCTTAACTGCTGCATAGCAGGCGACATCAAATAACAAACCAGGAGATCTGCAGCCTGAAGATCGACTTTCAGAAAGTTTTTACGCTCTAACTTTAAGTTATTGATTTTTAGTGCTTTTTTAAGCAAAAGGCTGACTAACCAAGGAAAAAAAGCAACTTCATAACCTATAACCTGATGCTGAGGGTAGCGCCTAGCCAAAGGAATAACCAAATGCCCCCAACCTGAACCTAAATCCATTAAACACCTGGACGACTGCTGCCCTAC
>SKIX01000005.1 GCA_007116195.1 Marinospirillum sp.
CTACCGCAATCAGGGCAGGCTCAGCCACGGTGGAGCCAAAACCCAAAGCAAAAGAAAACAACAGCAACCAGAAGACCGAGCCTTTACGCGCAAAAGCCTGAGCCAAGCCTTCCCCCACAGGAAAAAGCCCTAGCTGTAAACCTTGGATAAATAAGGAAAGACCGATCACCACAAAAATAAGGCCAGTGGCTAAATCGAGCAGGTCAACGCTATCAGGCAAAGGTTGCTGGATGACCACCAGCTGAAAAAAACCGATGACCAGAACAACAGGAGCGAGGTCACGCAGGCTGTCGCGCATCTGACGCAGCAGAGAAAAAGCAAAATCCATAGTGGCAAAAATCCTTGTAACTGTTTCTGCAGGTAAGTTTTAGCAATCATGCCGTAAACCGAGAGCGAATGCCAGCCTGTTAAGCCTAAGCGGCAGACCTTTGCCGCTTTAACCAAAAAAATCTAGTTAACTAGGCTGGCTGGCTCTGCAAAACCTAAGGCTGCTAGCTAACTTGTTGTATTAAAACAATATTGTTGAATTGGCACGTAAATTGAATGTAAGTCAGCAAAGAAATGCGGAGGTCACCATGTCGATCAATTTCAAAAATGCTTTAGGTTTACATCCAGATGCCTTAAACGTGCGCAGCAAGCGTGCTGAAATTCTGGCGAACAACCTGGCCAACAGCGACACGCCTGGCTACAAGGCGCGTGACTTGGACTTCAAAGGCATCCTGCGTGGTGAATATGAAAGCCGCCAGCGGATGGAGCTGAGCCGCACCCAGCAGCGGCACATTCCTGCCGAAGCAGTCATTATGGACTCTTCTTTGAAATTTCGGATTCCGCATCAACCCGCCATTGATGGCAACACGGTAGAAACCAACATCGAACAAGCTGAATTCTCTAAGAACGCGATGGACTTTCAGGCCAGCTTTACCTTTTTAAACAGCAAATTTACTGGCCTAAGCAAGGCGCTCAAAGAGCAATAAGGAGTAACCGCTAATGTCTCTTAACAAAATTTTTGATATCGCTGGCAGCGGCATGAATGCTCAAAGCGTGCGCCTTAATACCACCGCGTCCAACCTGGCCAACGCCCAGAGTGTGTCGTCTTCCATTGAAGAAACCTACCGTGCGCGCAAGCCTGTGTTTGCCCCCATGCTGGAGCGTTACAAGCAGGGTATTACCGATAGCAATGGCTTTCAAAACCCGGTCACCAGCTTTGCCCCGCGTGATGTGGCGGGTGAAGGGGTGAATGTTCTGGGCATCGTGGAAAGCAACCAGGAATTACAAATGCGCTATGAGCCCAACCACCCTATGGCCAATGAAGACGGCTATGTTTTCTACCCTAACGTCAATGTGGTTGAAGAAATGACCGACATGCTGGCGGCTTCGCGCTCCTTCCAGACCAATGTGGAAGTAATGAACACCAACAAGCAAATGATCCAGCGGGTGCTGACTCTGGGTCAGGGCGCTTAACACCGGTTTTAATTGAGCGGCAAACGCTTGCCGCCCTTTGCCCCTGGCGGCAAGGTGACAACGAGAGATACTTGCGATGAGCATTGATAAAACTGATTTCTACCAAAATCTGCAGGTTGATAATCAAAAGCGCGAAGCTGCCAAAGCAGGTAGCCGTGATGAACTGGGCAAAGATGAATTCATGAAGCTGCTAATCACGCAAATGGAAAACCAAGATCCGCTGGAGCCGGCAGACAACACCGAGTTCATTGCCCAGCTGGCGCAGTTTTCCTCTTTGGAAGGCATTACCAATATGTCTGCCAGCTTAGAGAAATTTGGCCAAAGCCTGGCTTCAACTCAGGCTCTTCAAGCATCCACTCTTGTGGGCCGTCAGGTGCAGGTGCTTTCAGAGTATGCAACCTTAGAAGAAGGCCAGTCCGTCAAGGGTACGGTGGATGTGCAACAATCTTCACCGGATGTTTTTGTTGCTGTTTACACTGGAGCCGGGGAATATATTGGTGATATTAGCCTGGGTTCACGCCAACCGGGCGATGTGGCTTTTGAGTGGGATGGTCTGGATACCGAAGGCCAGCCTTTTCCACCGGGCAACTATCAGTTCAGAGCCTATACCTATCGCGATGGCGAGCCACAGCAAGCCGATCTTTATCTTGGCCAGAATGTTAGTAGTGTTGCGCTCAATGCCGGTCAGCGTGGCGAGGTGCTGCTCAATATCAGCGGCCAGGACAACCCTATTGCCTTACGTGATGTCAAGGTTGTTAACTAATTTTGGGAATCTGGAAGAAGGGCATAATTTATGAGCTTTAATATTGGCTTGAGCGGCTTGCGTGGTGCGCAAACCGAGCTAAGTGTCACAGGTAACAACCTTGCCAACGCTAGTACGGTCGGCTTTAAGCAATCGCGTGCTGAATTCGGTGATATGTACGCCAGCCTAATGGGTGGTGGTATGGATCGCCCCGGCATGGGGGTAAGAACCCAGCAGATCTCACAGCAGCACACCCAAGGCGGCTTTGACTTTACTGAACGCTCCTTAGATATGGCAATTGATGGCGAAGGCTACTTTATTCTGGATAACCGAGGTGAAACTGAATACACTCGCGCTGGTTATTTTGACCTGGACAAGGACGGATTTGTAATAAACAACGAAGGCAAACGCCTGCAAGGTTTTCCTTCGGGTGCAGGCGACCAAATGACCGATCTCCAGGTTTCTGTAGGCCTGATTCCACAAAAAGTAACCGATCAAGCCAGGGTTGAAATCAACCTGGATTCGCGGGAAGTGATTCCGGTTGATAATGAAGGCAACCCTCTGGAATTTGCTGCGGATGACCCGGCCACCTATAACTTTTCTCGTGCTCTGGATATTTACGATAGCCTGGGTGAAAAGCATCAGCTTAAACAGTATTTCACCCTGACACAGCAG
>SKIX01000125.1 GCA_007116195.1 Marinospirillum sp.
CATCGAGAAAATTTTGACCCTAATGAGGTGCAAGTATCAACCCTGATGTCTATTAAAACGGGAGCTTGTCCTGAAGATTGTAAATACTGTCCGCAATCGGGTCACTACTCGACGGGTTTACAAAAAGAAAAGCTACAAGCTTTAGAGCAAGTGGTGCAACAGGCGAAGGCTGCCAAAGCTGCAGGCGCCTCTCGCTTTTGTATGGGGGCCGCTTGGCGTTCGCCAACCGATAAAGCCATGCCCGAAGTGGTTGCCATGATTCGCGAGGTTAAGGCTTTGGGAATGGAAACCTGTATGACCTTAGGCCAGTTGGATGCAGACCAAGCTCAAACCTTAGCAGCCGCAGGGCTGGATTATTACAATCATAATCTGGATACCTCGCCAGAGTTTTACCCAGAAATTATAACGACGCGTAGCTACGCTGATCGGTTAAATACCTTGCAACAGGTTCGGCAAGCAGGGATGAAGGTTTGCTGTGGTGGTATTGTGGGCATGGGAGAAGAGGTTAAAGACCGTGCAGCACTTTTGCTGCAACTATCTCAGTTGGACCCTCAACCAGAAAGTGTGCCTATCAATATGCTGGTAAAGGTGGCAGGCACTCCTCTGGAAGCTGTTGAAGATCTGCCTGCTTTAGAGTTTATTCGGGTGGTGGCTGTTGCCCGCTTAGTCTTGCCCAAGTCAAGAATTCGCCTTTCAGCAGGGCGGGAGCAGCTAGATAGTGCCCACCAAGCCTTAGCTTTTTTTGCTGGTGCCAATTCAATTTTTTATGGGGATCGCTTATTGACCACCTCTAATCCGCAAGCCACTGAAGATCAGCAGTTATTTGCTCGCTTAGGTATCAATGCGTCCAGTCAGCAGGTGCCGGTGAATGACGAGGTGCGTCAAGCCGCTCTAACTGCAGCTGTGGAGCAGCAAACCAGTCTTTTCCAGGATGCGACTCAACCTAGAGGGGGGCAGACAAGAACACCCTGTGGTTTAACTCTTTAATAGTAACTTGCCAGCGATGTCGAAAAGTTCTTAGAAAAGCTTGACTTGCACTGAGTTTTCTATAGAATGCGCAGCATCGCTTCAGCGGACGTGGTGGAATTGGTAGACACGCCAGATTTAGGTTCTGGTGCCGCAAGGTGTGAGAGTTCGAGTCTCTCCGTCCGCACCATCCTTTTTGCATCCTCAATTAATGCTTTCTTGCCCTCTTTGTTTTTCGACAAAAAACTCAACTTTTTACACTGAACAGCGTAAGCCTCTTGCTGGTCGGGTTTTCTGGCGTTGTTCGAACTGTGATTTGATTTTTGTCGCTGCTAATCAGCAGCTGTCTGCTGAAGAAGAAAAGTCTGTTTACCTTTTGCATGAAAATCATCCAGATGACCCTGGGTATCGGCGTTTTTTGCAAAGCCTGGTACAGCCTTTACTGCCCCTCTTGCAAGCACAGGAAAAAGCACGGGGTCGTCCTTTATCTGGTTTGGATTTTGGCTGTGGTCCAGGCCCAACGCTGTCTTTAATGTTAGCGAGCGAGGGTTATGAGTGCAGCCTTTATGACCCTTACTTTGTTAATGACCCTGAGCGCTTGCAAGCATCTTATGACTTTATTACCAGTAGTGAGGTTTTTGAGCACTTGGCAAGGCCGGGCGAGGTGTTGAGTCGTTTGATATCCTGCTTGAAGCCAGGTGGATTGCTGGCGATCATGACTCAGCGGCCCCAGGATTTAGCGGCTTTTAAAAACTGGCATTATCTTCGCGACCCAACACATATCAGCTTTTATAGCGAAGCTTGTTTTGCATGGATCGCCCAAGAGTTTAAGTTACAACAACTTTTTTTAGGGAAATCAACTATTGTACTAAAGAAAGAGTCAGCTTGATTACTATGTACTTAGATTTAACGTGCAGGTTGGCAAGTTGGCGTGTCTGCAACCGATTGCTCCTGGCCTAAGTCATGCTGTCTATCCGGGTGTTCGCCCCTTTTCTATTTATCGCCATTACATCTGTTGTAGCTTTGGTCTTTGGCCTGCTGCTGGTGGGTCATTTAAATGATGAGCAAGCACGAGAGCAGGCTGAGCAGCAGTTAGACTTTGTTATTAAAGATCACTTAAGACACCTAGAAGCTCAGGGTAAACAAATAGAGCCATTATTGGTGTTGCTTGACTCTAAAGTAGCCTTGCCATTGTTGGAAAGCTTTTTAGATGAGCAGTGCCTGTGGTTGCCTTTCATAGAAGCAAACGCTCAGCGACGCTACTGTCAAGGGCGGGCTTTTTGGGATGTTTATCTAGAAGAGTCTCTACTTGCGGCCTCTGTAGATCAAGGGCTACTCAGAAACCGCGATCGCCTTTACTTTTTTTATCGCCAAGCCATGCCGGGCGGGCCTTTCTTTTTAGTTCAAGAACTCACACCGCAACTTTTAGCACAGTGGAAAAGCTTTTACCAGCTGCCAGAGTTAGAGGTTAGTTTGGCTGGCATGATTAACCCCGATTGGGTCTTGTATCCTCTGCAGGATGCTGATCAGCAAACCCTGGGTTATTTGCGTTTTGTCTTGCCTCGTCCGGGTCAAGAATTGGTAGCCAGGGTACTCTTGCCTGCTGTTTTAGTTTTGGTGCTTCTTACTTTTTTGGGTGCTTTTGCAGCACATCAGCTAGCTCGGCTGATGCGTGCGCGAGAGCGGAGTGAACGTCGTTTGCGTCAAGTCATCGATTTGGCACCTCAGATGATTTACGCACGTGATAAAAACGGTCGCTTTGTTCTAGCTAACAAGGCGACCGCTCAGTTTTTTAATACGGATGCGCAGGCGTTGTTGGGGCGAAATATTGCTGACCTAACAGGCGATGTGGCGGCTTATGAGCAGCAATTACGCCAGGAAAAAGCCCTGATTGCTAGCGG
>SKIX01000122.1 GCA_007116195.1 Marinospirillum sp.
ACTTTGGCAGTGCAGCACGTATCTACTGGACTTTTAAGCTGCTCGGCCATGATCAAGTGACTCTATTAAACGGCGGAGTGCGTGGCTGGGAGCAGGCAGGTTATGCATTAGTTGCTGGTGCCGCTCACTATGAGCCTGCCCGTTTTCAAGCCAACTTGCGTGCAGAACTACTAACTACTGCAGAGCAGGTTTCAGAGCGTTTGAGCACTCGTCCTGCTTCCTTGGTTGATTCTCGCCCAGCTGCCTTTTTCACGGGTGAAACTCAGGCTGGGCCTGTAGCTTCACCGGGTACCCTGCCTGGTGCGGTGAACTTTGAATACCAAAAGTTTATGGTTGAGCGTGATGGGGTCTGGTATTTAGATGAAGAAATTCTGAGCCGCCAGCTGGCTAGCAGTGGCTTGCGTCAGGAGGATGATCTGGTCAGCTTCTGTAATACCGGCCACTGGGCCGCGACTAATTGGTTTGCCTTGAGTGAGCTGGCGGGTTTGGAAGGGGTGAGCCTTTATGATGGTTCTATGGCCGAATGGGCCAGCGACTCTAGTCGTGAGCTTCAGGTGCCACCTCGCGGCCTAGCCCGCTTGCTGAACTACTTTAATTAAATAGCTGTTAAGGAAGGACAAAGGTCTTATGACAACACCAAGCTCAACCGTGAGCCCTGCAGCAACCAGCGCATCTAATCCTGCAGAGCAGGTAACGAGTAAAGCATCTATTGACCGTTTTGTAGTGACGACTGCCTTGATTGGTTTGGCGGTAATGGGCAGCCTGATCTGGCTGGAAACCGCTCCTTTTCTGGTGGGCCTGTTCTTTCTCGGCAGTCTGCTGGGGGTGGCCCTTTATCATGGCGCTTTTGGCTTCACAGCGGGCTGGCGTAATCTGATTGTTAAAAAACGTGGAGCCGGGATGCGTGCTCAGTTGCTGTTGCTGGCGCTGGGTTCACTGCTGATGATTCCGGTGCTGGGTTCAGCGGGTCCAGGCATGATCGGTGCCGTGGCACCGGTGGGTCTGTCTTTGGTGATCGGTTCCTTCCTATTTGGTCTGGGGATGCAACTGGGCGGTGGCTGTGGCTCGGGCACGCTGTTCACTGTCGGTGCGGGTAATCTGCGTATGGCCGTGACCCTGGTGTTCTTCATCTTCGGCAGCCTGATCGGGACCTTTCACTTGCCCTGGTGGCTGGATCAGCCGGGCACGGATCCGGTCAATCTGATCAACGGCTTAGGTATTCCCGGTGCTCTGGTGTTTCAAGCGGTAGCTTTGTTATTGGTGTGGCTCTGGGTCAATCGCAGCGAGCGCAAAGCCCATGGTTCGGTGGAGCACACTGAGCTGCGTTTAAACCCGACTGGCAAGGGGCGGCTAGCAGCCCTCTTTACTGGACAGTGGCCTTTTCTGTGGGCGGTGGTGGTGCTGGCCGTGGGCAACCTGCTGACACTGCTGCTGAGTGGCTCGCCTTGGAGTATTACTTTTGCCTTCGGTCTCTGGGGCGCGAAAATTGCTCAGGCGCTGGGGATGGATCTGAGCCAGTATGAATTCTGGACCTGGGATTTCCCTGCCCAAGCTTTGGCTGATTCGGTGTTGGTCAATGTGACCTCAGTAATGAACTTCGGTCTACTGCTGGGTGCGATGTTGGCGGCTGGGATGGCGAAGCGTTTTAATGAAGCCAATGCTAACCCACCTGAATTCAAGCCTTTTCTGGCGGCGATTGTGGGTGGCTTGCTAATGGGCTATGGCGCACGCCTAGGTTTTGGCTGCAATGTCGGTGCCTTCTTTTCTGGAATCGTTTCTGCCAGTTTGCATGGCTGGATTTGGTTTGGTTGTGCGTTTATCGGCTCAATCTTGGGTGTGAAGCTGCGCCCTTGGTTCAAGCTGGCTAACTAGGGAGGGAAGACAATGTACAAAAAGCACCGAGTGTTGATTATTCTCTTGGCTTTCTTAACCTTAATTTTGGTGGATCATCTGCATAGCCCTACCTTTGCCTTTAACTCGGGTCAGGGGCAAGCGCCAACCAGCCTTAACCAGTTGGATACAGGTGCTTGCGCGCCCTGTGGTGCGCCCTGCCCATCGTCGCGTTAAGTTACTTTGAGTTAGGGAAGTGGAATCCCTTGTGGATAAGGGGTATATTCTTGGACAGTATTCGCCACGGCTGATTTAAAATCTACCTGCAGGATCGAAACTGTCCATGATTGCCCTAATTGTTTCCAGTGTTGTTGTTATTATTGCTTTTGTTACACTTTTCTTAGTTCACCATCATAAAATACGAGAAGAAAAGCGAATTCAGCTTGAACGCCAAGTAAAAGACTTGGAAAGTCAGGCTAAGCGCTATGAGCCCCTCGTTACCAAGATTCGCCCTCATCTTTTACCCCATAGCTTGCGCGTTGGCCTAGCGGAACGCTGGATTAAGCTTTTGCACAGTCGCCAAGACTTAGGTGATCGTAGTCCCGATTTTCTTGAACATTTGCAAGAAGCTGAAAACCTGGTGCGAGATATTAAAGCCCAGAGCAATCCGCCTGTTCAGCCGATAGAAGATCAGAAAAAAGGCCAAGAAGTGCTGAACCAGCTTAAAAATGTTCAGTTTTTGATTATGAAAGACTATCGTGAAGGTAAAATGAGCGAAGCCAAGGGCCAGCAATTCATGTCAGACCTTCGCCATGCTGCAACCCAGGTAGTCGTGGAAATGAATCAGGCTCAGGCCAATGAGCAGCTGAAAAATCAGAAGTACCGGGCCGCTATGATTTATTTCAACAACATTATCAAGGAACTGAAAAAGTACAAGGGTACAGATCAGACTCGTTTTCGTGATGTACTCAAAGAAACTAAAGCGGCGATGGATAAGATTAAGCCCCTGGCGCAGCAAGAGCTCCAGTCTGG
>SKIX01000219.1 GCA_007116195.1 Marinospirillum sp.
CCGACGCGCACATTTTTCAGCACACAATAGGGGCCAATTTCCACGCCCTCGGCCAGCTCTACCTGGCCTTCAAACACACAGCCGACATCAATAAATACATCACGGGCTGTACTCAGTTGTCCGCGCACATCAATTCGTGCTGGATCGGCCAGGGTGACACCCGCAGTCATTAATTCCTGGGCTTGCCATTGCTGATACACCCTTTCGAGTGCAGCCAGTTGCAGGCGGTTGTTGACCCCCTCAACTTCCGCGGGTTCACTGGGCTGGCTGGTGGCTATGCGTACACCTTCCTGATAGGCCAGTGCGATGATATCGGTCAGGTAGTATTCACCCTGAGCATTTTCATTACTCAGTTGGGGCAGCCAGCGGCGTAGTTGTGCACTGGTCACAGCCAGGATACCGGTATTCACTTCTTGAATCTGTAGCTGCTCTGGGCTGGCATCCTTCTGTTCCACGATAGCCGCCACTTCACCGGCTTGATCACGCAGAATGCGACCATAACCCTGAGGGTTGTCCAGGTTGACCGTCAGCAGACCCATCTGTTGGTCACTGACCAGCGCTAAGAGTTGTTGCAAAGTAGAAGGTCTTATTAAAGGAACATCACCATAAAGAATTAAAACCAGGGCATCGTCTTTCAAGGCAGGTAAAGCTTGATTAACAGCATGACCTGTTCCCAGTTGCTGATCCTGAATAACAAAATTGATATCTTCAGCCTGGAAGCTTTCTTGTACCTTGGCTGCGCCATGACCAATAACCAAATGCAGCCTATCAGCATCAAGGCTACGTGCTGCGTCAACAACATGCCCAACTAAGGGCCTGCCCGCTAGAGGGTGTAAAACCTTGGGTAGTGAAGAGCGCATACGAGTTCCTTGACCCGCTGCCAAGAGTACAACTTCCAAAAGCATGTAAACCCCTTAATCTATAAAAAAAGGCAGTAGAATCGAGTCATTCTACTGCCCTTCAAGCGAGCAAGCCAAGGCAATCAATTAACTCCAGCTAAGCACCACCTATATTTAAAATACTGGTAGCAATAGCAAAGTAAATCAATACACCCACGATATCAGCAATCGAAGTCACCAGGGGTGCCGATGCGGTGGCTGGGTCCCAGCCCAGTTTATTGAGCATAAAAGGTAGACTCATCCCGATCATACTGCCGACGATAACAATGGCTAGCATACTATAGGCAACTACCTGCGCGATTTCAGTACCCCCCCGCCAAAAGCCAATCCCCGCAATAGCAGCTGCCAAGGTAAGACCCAAAGAAACCGAAACCAGTAGCTCCCGCCCTAGTAACTTACCCCAGTCTCTGGCACCGACATCCCCCGTTGCCAGGCCACGAATCATCAGCGTTGAAGCCTGAGAGCCTGCATTACCGCCACTGGCCACCAGCAAAGGCAGGAAGAACACCAGCACCACATAGGTTTCGATGGTTTCTTCATAATAGGCAATACCGGCACCCGACAGGATATTGGCAAACACCAGCAGTACCAGCCAGTTCACCCGGCGGCGATAGAGATTAAAGATACTGGCCTTACCAAAGCTTTCATCCAGCGGCCCAACGGAAGCCCCCTTGTGGATATCTTCAGTGGCTTCCTGCTCGGCAACATCCATTGCATCATCGTAGGTGACAATACCCACAAGACGCTCGTCATTATCCAGAACCGGCAGGGCAAGAATATCGTAACGGCTGATCTTGCGGGCAGCTTCTTCCTGAGCTTCGTGGACATTGATGGTGACCACTTCGCTGGTCATCAGCTGATCCAGAGATGCAGCTGGCTTAGCTAAAATCAATTGACGCAAGGAAACTGTGCCAACGAGTTTGTGCTCAGCATCAAGAATATAAATTTGATAAATGGTTTCGGCATTGGGTGCTGTTTGACGGACAATTTCCAAAGCTCTAGCAACAGTTGCCTCCGAAGGGACGGTAACATAGTCGCTGGTCATGATGGCGCCCGTGGTGCCTTCCTCATAGCTCGCTAAACGCCGCAAGTCTTCCCGCTCTTCTTTAGCTAGCCGCCGTAAGACAGCTTGCTGGCGATCTTCGGTCAAGAGGTTAAATAAATCCGCCCGTTCATCCGAATTCATCCGGGTAAAAAGCTGAGTGAGGCCCATTTCAGACATCTGCTCAGCGATTTCAGCTTGGCGACTGGGTTCCAAGTAAGCAAAGGCTTCAGCACGTTGCTCAAGCGGCAGGTGAGTTAACAGCTTTAAGGTATCTTCAGCTGTCTCATGAATGACAAACTCGGCTAAATCAGCTGGCTGCAATTCAGCGACCAGCTGCTCAATGATGAGGGTATCCTCTTTAAGGACAGCTTCATGCAAGGCAGTGGTTAATTCCTCATAAGTCATCCATCACTCCCGCGAGTTAATTAAGGATTGAGTAGTTTATTACTAAGCTCACTACCTAATTGTTGCTTAAAAGCTTCCGATAGATCAGTTCGCCAAGCATCACCATCTCGACTAATCGATAGCAGCTTAATGCCTTCACGATTAGCAACCTCTAAGCTGGCCTCGGTACCCAACACCATAAAAGCAGTTGCCCAAGCATCAGCTACGGCATTACTTGAGTGCTGCACAGTGACGGAAGCCAAGTTGTGATCAACAGGCCAACCTGTCCTAGGGTTGATGGTATGTGACATACGACGCCCATCAACTTCATAATAATTGCGGTAATCACCTGAAGTCGCTATCGAAGAGTCAACGAGGGGTAAAATATGGTGAGCTTGTTGAATACTTCCATCAGGCACTTCCACACCGATGCGCCAAGGCTGGCCAGGTTTTCGCTCACCACCAACGATGAGGTCACCGCCAATATTAACCAAAAAATTATCCACACCCTGTTGCTTCAACCAGAAAG
>SKIX01000234.1 GCA_007116195.1 Marinospirillum sp.
CATCGCGAAAAAAGCTTTCGACCCAGCGCCCTTGCTTGGCAGTCCATTGATCGCGGCGAATAAAACGTATTTTCTGTTCTTCAAGGGCAGGTATTAGCAGCTCATTAAGAATTTTATATTGCCGCTCAACCAACTCATGGCAGCTACGGGAAATTGCTTTTAAGACTTCGCTGGGGCGCATGCCATCAACACCGGATTTTTCACGATCCAAAGCAACCTGGCGTCGCAAACCTGCCACACGTATTTCAAAAAACTCATCCAGATTACTAGAAAAAATAAGCAAGAACAGCAAGCGGTTTAACAGGGGGAGGCTAGTATCCAAAGACTGCTCGAGCACTCGGATATTAAACTGCAGATGAGACAGCTCTCTATTGAAATAGAGTTCAGGGTTATCCAAATCTACACCTGTTTCAGATTTACGACGCCTGACACCATTCTTGCTCTGGTTAATCCGCAAGATAGCGCGAGGGGCAGTGACCGCTTCTGAGTCTGTAGCCTTAGCTGCCGTAGAGCTAACTGCTGGAGAAGGAGTTTTTTCTGTCATGCTTTTATCCTTGCTTGCTGACCGTGATGCCGCTTTATTGATTAAGCAGCTGGGCCGCACGCTTGCCAAAGTAAGTTAAAATACCGTCACTGCCAGCCCTCTTGATACAAACCAGTGCTTCCATCAAGGTGGCTTCGGTGATCCAACCTTTTTCAATTGCGGCTTGATGCATCGCATATTCACCGCTCACCTGATAGACCAACGTAGGTACACACAGCTCACTTTTAATGCGGTGTACAATATCCAGGTAAGGCATACCCGGTTTGACCATAACCATATCCGCCCCTTCAGCCAAGTCTAAAGCCACTTCGTGCAGAGCTTCGTCAGTATTGGCTGGATCCATTTGATAGCTGGACTTGGTTGCCTTACCCAAGTTGGCAGAAGAGCCAACCGCATCACGAAAAGGCCCATAATAAGCCGATGCATACTTAGCGGCATAAGATAAAATACGGGTATTAACCAGGCTTTCTTGCTCTAAAACCTGGCGTATTTCACCAATGCGCCCATCCATCATATCGGAAGGTGCGACTATGTCCGCACCTGCTTCAGCATGCGACAGCGCCTGTTTCACCAGCGTTTCCACCGTGCGATCATTGATAACATACCCCTGCTCATCAATAATGCCATCCTGCCCGTGGGTGGTATAAGGGTCTAACGCAATATCAGTAATGATTCCCAGTTCAGGTACAGCATCCTTTAACGCTTTTATACTGCGTTGCACCAAGCCATTAGCGTTATAAGCCTCTTCAGCCAGCTCAGACTTACCTGCATCACCCACAACGGGAAAAAGCGCAATCGCTGGGATACCTAAACCGGCTAGCTCCTTAGCCTCTTTGACCAGCAAATCAATACTCAAGCGTTCTACTCCCGGCATGGACGCTACAGCCTCACGCTGATTCTGACCTTCCTGAACAAACAAGGGCACCAGAAGATCATCTACAGTTAATTGGGTTTCACGCATTAAACGGCGTGAAAAGTCATCCGCACGCATACGGCGCATACGGGTAGCAGGGTAACGTCGGCTCGCATTAAACACAGTAGGCTTCCTCTAAATAACAGTCTTTTCAGCAGTATATCAGCACCTGGGCTCTGATGAGGAGAGACACCTTGCCAGCGACACTTGAGCCATCTAAAGTGCTTAGTCAAGCAAAGAAATAAAACAAGGAGATGAAGATGACAAAAAAAGTTGCCGTTTTGCTGGCAGGCTGTGGTGTTTATGATGGTGCCGAAATCTATGAAAGTGTGCTGACCCTATTAAGGTTAGACCAAAAAGAAGCTCACTATCAGTGTTTAGCACCTAAAATCCCCCAAATGCATGTCATCAACCATACGAAGGGTGAAGCTGAACCCGCAAGCGGGGCAGGCCAACCTGGGGCACGCGATGTCTTCACCGAAGCGGCCAGGATTGCACGGGGTGAAATTCAAGACCTTGCTGAAGCCAAACCCGAAGACTTTGATGCGATTATTTTGCCGGGTGGTTTCGGCGTAGCGAAAAACTTCTCTGACTTTGCTACCGCCGGTGCTGATTGCAGTGTTAACCCAGAAGTAAAAAACTTTGTGCAAGCTTTTCATCAAACAGGCAAGCCCATAGGCCTGATGTGTATTGCACCCGCCTTAACAGCAAAACTGGTTGGGCCAGGCGCTCTTTGCACTGTAGGCAATGATGCAGGTGTTGAGGGTGCACTAACCTCTATGGGTGCACTGCACAAGACCTGTCCTGTTGATGAGATAGTTGTGGACGTCAGTAACAAGCTGGTCACTACACCCGCCTATATGCTGGCAACGCGAATTACTGAAGCTCAGGCAGGTATTTTCAAGCTGGTTGACCGTGTCTTAGAAATGGCCTAAGCAGGCCACTAGCCCTGGCAACAGGGCTAGTTTTAGATTAAATCACTGATACCCGTTAAATCGGGAGCCTGATTGTTCAAACGAATAGCATCAATACCCCACAGGGTGGCAGGGTTAATTTTAATTCGTTCGTCTACATTACAGGCGCTGCGGATAGCAAAGTCTTTTGAACCGGTATTGCGCCGTCGAGGGGAAATAAACAAATCACCACTAGGCTTCTTAACACTGGCAACCAAGGGTGATTTAGGGTCAGGCGTTCGCCCCACAACAACAGCTAACTCACCATTATTCAGCTTGACATAAACGCCTGGTGGGTAGAGCCCTAATTCATTTAAAAATAGCAGGGTCAACTTGACATCAAATTTACTACCGCGCTGGGTAAAAATATTTTTCAAGGAATCCTTATGCTTAATAGGGTTACGATAAGGCCGCGGAGTTACCATAGCTGTATACACATCGGC
>SKIX01000262.1 GCA_007116195.1 Marinospirillum sp.
ACCACTTGTACGCCTCGCTGATCAAGGTTAAATACGGCAACAATTCCTGTCGCGACAATTAAAAGCACCAGGGGTGCCATGCGCGCTGCAAGAGCTGCCTTAGATTCAGCAACACCCGCTTGTTGCAGCCAAGCAGCCAGCTTCAAACGCATCAGCAACAAAAAAGCCACAAAGCTACTACCTAGCAGCAGGGTTAAGCCGTGAACCTGGTGAGCTTCACGAATCAAGCTACAAAGCAAAACAGGCAGAGTTCCGCTTTCTACAGGAATGGCTGTAACCCCTTTCAGCTGTCCTAGTACAATAATAATTGCTGAAGCGCTAACAAAAGCAGACATCACCGGGTGACTAAGAAAGTTTGCCAAGAAACCCATTCTCAGGACACCCATGACGAGCAAGCAAAGCCCTGACAGTACCGCTAAAATAATGGCTAAAGACAAGTATTCAGGTGAGCCTGGAGGTGCTAGGGGTGCTAAAGCACTAAAGGTTAACAGAGAGGTAATAGCAACAGGCCCAACAGCTAAGACACCGCTGGAGCCGACTAGAGCATAGGCTATTGCTGGCAAAATGCTTGCATAAAGACCGGCCTGCAAGGGCAACCCGGCAAGCAGGGCATAGGCTAAACTTTGTGGAATAAGCAGCAGGGTAACGATGAGGGCAGCGGTCGCATCCTGACGAAAAACCGGCAAGCCATAGCGCTTCTTAGCAAAGAGACCCAAAAGACCTTGCTGTAAAGCACCACCCTGCAGCTCTGAGTTAAGCTGGGGTGGTGTTTTTTTTTCAGTGGGCATTACGCAAAATCAAGACGTTATACGCTTAAAGAAGTCAGGCATATCAAAACCCGCGGCTTGCATAGTGCTAACCAGGTTTTCACCAGCCACCTGGCCCTTTTTACTCAACGCCCAAAGGCAGCCGCAACGAGCGCCGGTACGGCAGAAGGCAACGACAGGCTTAGGTGCTTCAGCATAGATTTTACCAAACTCAACACCCTGCTCATCAGTCACCTGACCCGAGATCACCGGCTGGTGATACCAACGCATACCCAATTCTTCAGCTGTTTGCTTGAGCTGAGCCGTTTCCGGCTGGTCTTCACCTTCTTGATCAGGGCGATTAAAAATCAGTGTTTTTACACCCTCTGCCGCTAAGGCCTTAATCTCTTCAACACTTAACTGACCTGCAGTACGCAGGTCGGCTTCTAGTTCACGCATAGGGGGCAATTGGGCCATAGTAGCTCCTATTAAAATTGATTGAGTGGCAACTTGAGATAGCTTACACCATTATCTTCAGCCGGTGGCAGCTGCCCAGCTCGCATGTTGACTTGCACCGAGGGCAAGATAAGACGTGGCATTGCCAAGGTCGCATCTCGCTCACTCCGCATTTGCACAAACTCGTCTTCTGTTTTTCCAGCACCAACATGGATGTTATTTAGTTTTTGCTCGCCAACGGTCGTTTCATATAAGAATTCATCGCGACCCGGTGCTTTATAGTCATGGCACATAAATAAGCGTGTTTCATCAGGCAGCGCAAAAATTTTACCGATCGACTGATAAAGCGTGCGGGCGTCACCACCTGGAAAATCACAGCGAGCCGTACCAAAATCTGGCATAAACAAAGTATCACCAACAAAACCAGCATCACCAATCACATAGGTTAAACAGGCAGGGGTATGGCCTGGCGTATGCAAAACTCGGCCCTGCAGTTGGCCAATGGCAAAAGTCTCGCCCTCTTCAAAAAGATGGTCAAATTGGCTGCCATCCCGTGCAAACTCAGTGCCCTCGTTAAACACCTTGCCGAACACCTGTTGTACAGTTTTGATTTCTGCTCCGATACCCAGCTTACCGCCCAACCTCTTCTGTAAATAGGGCGCAGCCGATAAGTGATCAGCATGAACATGCGTCTCTAAAATCCACTCGACAACCAGACCCTGCTCTTTAACCTCTGCGATCAAGGCGTCAGCACTGGTAGTAAAGGTTTTGCCAGAAGCTGCGTCAAAATTCAGTACCGAATCGATCAGCGCACAGGCGTTGCTTTCCGGATCCTTAACCAAATAGGAGTAAGTAAAAGTATCTTCATCAAAAAAAGCGGTGACTTGGGGTTTTAGCATCATTTCCTCCAGCTGTTAGTAACCAGTCTAACTGAGACCAGAGCAAGGATAAATAACTCAATAGAATATATTTATAACCTTAAGAGTCTGCTGCATAAAAAACCCTGCCAGTGCAGGGTTTTTTATGCTCAGAGCTTTTAACCCTTCTGGCTACGCAAATAGCAAACAGGGTGAAAAACCAGCCAGGCATAGATGCCAAGACCAATTGAAGCACCAATCAAATTCAACCAATCAACCCAAGTATTCACATAAGCCAAGGTTGATTGAGTGTGAATCGGCAGTAGAAAGATTGATAGCACAAACACTAACGGCGGCAAGAATTTAGCACCCAGGCCCCAGCTCGCTGAAAAGCTGTAGCCTTTAGTACGGGCCATTACCTGTGGAACTAAAAAAATGATTACCATTAGAGCAATCAGCCACAACCAAGGCAGTGCTGAATACCAAACAACGGTCATAGTACCCATAAAAGTCATTATTCTTCTCCTTATACTCGGCCTTCAAGCATGGCGTAATAAGCGGGACGCAACATGCGCTCTTTCATCACCCAAACAGTCCAGGACTCTTTCTTGGGATCAATAAAAGAGAAGGATGGGAGAAGTTTACTATCCCAGCCAAACTCAACCAACATGGCTTTACCTATGCCAGTAATCAAGGGGCAGGAAGTGTAGCCGTTATGGCGTGCAGGTAAGGGACGATCTTGCAAATAAGCGAGGAAGTTTTGCTCCAGTACACTGGCTTGCATTTTCACACT
>SKIX01000013.1 GCA_007116195.1 Marinospirillum sp.
ATTATGAGCGCATGGGTTTTCTACCAGAGGCAGTGATTAATTATTTAGGGCGTATGGGCTGGTCGATGCCCGATGAGCAGGAGAAGTTCTCACTGCAAGAGATGATTGAGCACTTTGATATCCAGCGGGTTTCCTTGGGTGGTCCAGTTTTTGATGTTGAAAAGCTTAGCTGGCTAAATGGCCTCTATTTACGTGAGCTAGCTGATGAAGTCTACTTGCAAAAACTAATGACCTGGGCGTTCAATAGTGACTATGTTCGCCAAATTATTCCCCAGATCAAGCCGCGGGCAGAAACCTTATCTGATGTTGCCCCTTTGGCTGCCTACTTTTTTAGCGGCATGCCTAAAATCAGTAAAGCTGATTTCGAACAGCTGAAATGGCCAGAAGAAATCGATTTAGCCGAGCAGTTACAGTTTCTGGTCTGGCAAGTAGATGGTTTGAGGGACTGGAACAAAGAAAACCTTATGGCATCCATCAAGCTACTGAGCCTGGCTGCTGAGATGAAAATGAAGGACTACCTGCAGCCGGTTTTTCTAGCGATAGCTGGCAGTACCAGCTCAACCTCTGTTTTGGATGCGATGGTGATTCTGGGGCCGGACATTAGCCGTGCACGTTTACGCTTTGCTCTGGATTTGTTAACAGATGGCAAGGGCTTCGGCAAGAAGCAAGCAAAAAAACTAGAGAAAAAGTATCAGCAGGTGTTAAACATCCAGGCTGCTGGAAATTAATTAAAAAAAAGCCTTGACGGTGCGTAGAGCCCTCAGTAATATACGCACCGTCTTCAGGGCATTGTGGGGCTATAGCTCAGCTGGGAGAGCGCTTGCATGGCATGCAAGAGGTCAGCGGTTCGATCCCGCTTAGCTCCACCAATCTTTAGAAGATACTGCGTCCCATTCGTCTAGTGGTCCAGGACACCGCCCTTTCACGGCGGTAACAGGGGTTCGAACCCCCTATGGGACGCCACTTTACCTTCCTTTGTTAACATCTTTTCCACTTCTTTAATTTAATCCTTGCCTGGCTTGTTTCTGGGCCGTTTCTGTATTTCAATTTTAATTTAAAAGTCCTTCTTGTTCCTTAAGTTGTTGATTTTTAATATTCATTTTATGCTGTTTAAAAATTAAACAAACTGCTGTTGGATCTAGCCTATCGGGCTTAGCGTGACTTTCTCAGTCCTTTTCCACGAGGTTATCCACAGAAAAAGTGGATAACCTCAGGCTGTTAGCCTGACTCGTTGAGTTTCTTGCCTGGCCTGAACAGGTCAGGCCATTTGGCGTCGTCACTAATCAAGGCAAAGCCTGTAGCACTAGAGGAGTTTCAAATCAGCCCAGTAGCAGTTGGTGTAGTGGTTAACCTGTTACTCACTAGAGTTCGTGAAGTAAAAGATCATTGCTAAGTTTGTACTTTGCAGGGTCTTCTGGGCCAACAACTTTTTTCCAGGCAGGGCTGGAACCAACTTGTATATCCTTGAGTGGCAGAGCGCGGCCTGTGTTCTTGTTGAATACTAAACGCACTTCCTGAGGTTCGGGTGAGGTGCTGTTGCTGAGTGTTTTGACGAAACCCAAATCACCATTAGGTAAAGAAATCAGGGAGCCTATTGGGAATACACCCTGGTGCCTAATAAGTTGCTGAATAAACCCCTGATCTAGTTGTTGATCCATGCGCAGTAGTCGCTTAAATGCCAAGGCATGTGGAATGCCTGCACGGTAACTGCGGCCATTGGTCATCGCATCAAAAACATCAATAACAGCGGCTAGTTTACCCAAGGGTGTGATGGAAATACCTTTAAGGTGTTCGGGGTGGCCAGAGCCATCCAGACGCTCACAGTTTTGGGTGACGATTTGTAAAGCTATCTCAGGAGTGCCTGGCTGGCGAGATAAGATTTCTCGTGTCACCAAAGAGTGCTTGTGCATGACTTTGGCTTCTTGTGGGCTAAGGCTGCCAGTTTTAGCAAAAATTCTTTCTGGTATTAAGCCCTTACCTAAATCATGACATAGACCAGCAAAAATAATACTGCGTAAGTAGTCTTTATCACGAGCTTTGGGGTTGGACTTGTCTGCCATAAGCTGATCAGCGAGGAGCACAGCAACACTGACAGAGTGCTCATAGAGGTACTGACCGGTTACTCTGACGCGTGTATAGAGTAAAAGTGTTTGTCGGCTTTTTAATAGGGTGGCAAGAAGCTGCTCGGCTGCCTGCCAAGCCGAAGTGATTTCCAGTGGCCGCTTTTCTCTTAGCTGACCGACAAGCGTTTTAACAGTTTTAACTGCTAGCTGGTGTGCAGCTTTGGGGGTCAAATTGCTGCTGGCAGTGATCTCTTCATTGTTCTTGCTAGAGCTTTTGTCTTCGCTTGTATCTTTGTGGGGACTTGCTTCTTTGTTGCTTTTCCTGTTTTTAGTGTTTTTGCTATCAATGGTAGGTGGTTCAAACAGCTCAGATGGTGATGCATTAGTTGTATTACCTGAGGCATTGCGTGCATTGTCCCGTTGCAGCTCGGTTACCACAAAGGATATTTTCTGCTCTTTTTGTGGCTCCAGCTCGTCAAACTGGCAGCCCAAGCTGCTGATGTTCTTGTCTTCATCATAACCGATATGACGGACAAACATGCTCAGGTCGATCAGGTCTCCATTGGGAAAGATGATATGACAAACGGGAAAAAGGATATTCTTTTCCAGGGTATTGCTCAGGTCTCCTTCGATATCGACCTGACACCCCTGGGCAGAAAGATCCCTGAGCAGGCCTTCGTGAACCCAGACAGGTTCCTGCTGAGCAGGGTTTTCTTGCTCGTGAAGTGCATCCGTTTCCGGGTAGGTGCCGATGCGTACCTTGATCAGCAGGGATCGACGTACCGGCGCACGATAGAACTTTCGCCTTTGTAAAAAGTGCAGGCTCTCGGGAAAGGGTACGCGGTAAATGGGAGCACCATCCCGAATGGCACGTCCACTTGCTTGCAGCCGGGAAGCACTAATGCGACAGCCATCATGGTAGCTTTCGAAGTTAAAAGGTACGGCCTTGGCCATGAGGTCATCCCCCCAGCGAGGGGTGATTTCATCCAGCAGGAAATAGCCTTCCTTGTAGTTTACCGCTATAACCATGCTGGTATAGCGGTCAGCCACAGCATCAAAGCTTATTTTTAATGGGGTGTGCTTATTCTCCAACCGCTTTAGGAGGCGGTACTTGCCTTCCTGCGTTGAGATGAGCTGCCCTTGTGGCTTTTTACTGGTTTCGCTATCTTCGGTCGCTTTATTGCTTTCCGTTTCTGACATGCTCACGCGTAGCATCCTGATCAGGGTGTATTAAACAAGCATCTTTTGATAGCTGCTTTTTGTTTGGGTAGCAAGTGTTAATCCGGTATTTTAACTAAAACTTACAGACTTAAAAACCTGCAGAGTTAAAAAGCTGCAGGCTTACTTGCTAGCGTAGAGTGACTCCAGGCGTTTGAGCAGGCTAGAGGTGTCCCAGCGACCACCGCCAAGATTTTGAACATCCTTGTAAAACTGATCAACTAAAGCAGTCACAGGCAAGGAGGCGCCTAGCTGATCAGCCTGCTGCAAGCAGATGCCTAAATCTTTGCGCATCCAGTCTACAGCAAAGCCATGATTATACTCGCCAGCGATCATGGTTAGGTGGCGATTACTCATTTGCCAGGAGCCAGCTGCACCTCGGCTGATGACGTCAATAACCTTTTGTTGATCCAGCCCGGCTTGGTCTGCAAAGTGCAGGCCTTCAGCGAGTGCTTGCAGCAAGCCACCAATACAAATCTGATTGACCATCTTGGTCATTTGCCCACTGCCTGAAGGCCCCATTAAGGTAACCGCTTGTGCAAAGGATTTAATCAAGGGTTCGGCGCATTGATAAGCTAAGGCTTCGCCTCCAACCATTACCGTTAGCTGACCCTTTTCTGCGCCCTGTTGTCCACCAGAAACAGGCGCATCAAGGAAATCGACCCCTTTTTCTGAGCAAACAGCTGCCATCTCCTGGGCAAGGGCCGCAGAGGCTGTGGTGTGATCAATAATAAGGGAGCCTGGCTTGAGTTGTTGAAGGACACCTTGGGCACCTTGGATAACTTCGCGTACATCCTCATCATTACCAACACACAGGAACACGACCTGAGCTTCACTGGCTGCCTCGGCAGGTGTTAGTGCTTTGGCGTGAGAGGGGTGCTGCTCTAACCAGCGGTCGGCTTTCTGGGTGCTGCGATTGTAAACAGTAAGCTGATGGCCTTGGGCGGCTAGATGGCTGGCCATGGGTGCACCCATAACACCTAAGCCAATAAAAGCGAGATTAAGTGGTGTCGTCATTGTTTGAAGCTCCAAATTAATTGAGTAAACCCCAGCTAAGGAAGGGGTTAACGTCATGAGTGCAGGTCAGATCAAGCGAAGTTGACTGTAAGCGCTGAGTTGGCAGGGTGTAAATGATCACTTTGAGGTCAAACTCAACACAGCAACAGTCAGCTTAGGCATTGATCAGGCTTCCTAACGCGTTTACTTGAAACCTTAACCAGGCTGGCTTGGAAGGCATTATGACGATAATAGCTTGAGAGAACAAATAAGCTGACGGCAATGAAAAAAGGCTGCCGAGGCAGCCTTGATTTCTTTCAGTTTACAGCTTTACTTGGCAGGGTAGTCACGCTGAGGTGCACCTGTGTAGAGCTGGCGAGGGCGACCAATTTTATAGTCATTGCTGATCATTTCATTCCAATGTGAAATCCAGCCAATAGTGCGGCTTAGAGCAAAAATCGCTGTAAACATATTGGTAGGAATGCCAATAGCTTTCAGGATGATACCCGAGTAGAAGTCGACATTGGGGTAGAGTTTGCGCTGCTTGAAATAATCGTCTTCCAGAGCGATCTGTTCTAGGCGCTTGGCGATTTTTAGCTTGGGATCGTCAGCCATGCCCAATTCTTCAAGAACCTCGTCACAAGTTTTCTTCATCACTTTGGCGCGAGGATCAAAGTTGCGATAAACACGATGACCAAAACCCATTAGCTTGAAAGGATCATTTTTGTCTTTAGCCTTATCAACGAAGCGCTGAATGTTTTCTTCAGACTCATCGCCAATTTCATCCAGCATGTTGAGTACGGCCTCGTTGGCGCCACCGTGTGCTGGCCCCCAAAGAGCAGCAATACCGGAAGCGATGCAAGCAAAGGGGTTGGCACCCGTGGAGCCAGCCAGACGAACTGTGGAAGTAGAGGCGTTTTGCTCATGATCAGCATGCAGCATGAAAATACGATCCATAGCGCGAGCGAAGACAGGGTTGACCTTATACTCTTCGCAGGGGGTCGCAAACATCATGTGCAAGAAGTTTTCTGAATAAGAAAGATCATTGCGAGGATAAACAAAAGGCTGACCAGTGGAGTATTTGTAGCACATGGCAGCAATCGTTGGCATTTTGGCAATCAGGCGGTGCGCAGAAACTTCACGGTGATAAGCATCGCTGATATCCATAGCTTCGTGGTAAAAAGCAGATAGCGCACCAACAACACCGCACATAACAGCCATAGGGTGGGCATCGCGGCGGAAGCCTTTAAAAAACTGGGTTAACTGCTCATGCACCATGGTGTGGCGGCGAATGGTGTTTTCAAACTTGTCGCGCTGGGCTGGAGTTGGAAGTTCACCATTTAAAAGAAGGTAGCAAAGCTCTATGTAGTCAGAGTTTTCTGCTAACTGGTCAATTGGGTAGCCACGGTGCAATAAAATACCTTCGGCGCCATCAATAAAAGTGATTTTAGATTCGCAGGAAGCGGTTGCCATGAATCCAGGGTCATAGGTGAATACACCCTGCGAGCCGAGGGTACGGACATCAATAACATCTGGACCCTGAGAACCAGAAAGAACTGGAAATTCGATGCTCTGCTCTAAACCATCAATAGTTAGAACTGCTTTTTTGTCAGCCATAAGGCCTCCTTATTTATTTTGTGTCTCACTTGCCCAACTAAATACCAAAGTGGCACCACTATAGAAGGGTTGGAAAACTTGTCAATTACGCTAAATGGCTAGGGTAATGCTGGAAATGCTTGCTAGAATGCGCCCCACCTGCGTTAGCGGCAGGTCATTAGATTCGCTTATTTTGATGCAGTGCACAACCTTTGGCTAGATTGCGTAAGCAAATAGGGGTTCCTATAATCGGCGACCTGCACCAAGGGGGTGAAGTGCTGCTCTAGAAATATTTGAAGTTCAAATATTCCTGATGAGCGCTTCCAAAAACAATCGCTTGTTGCCGGGTTTTCCCGTGCAAGCACATAAGAGTGTGTAGAGCCGTGAATAGCAAAAGACCTGTAAACCTCGATCTATCGACGATCAAACTACCTTTGTCAGCGTTAACGTCGATCACCCACCGGATTACCGGTGTGATCATGTTCGTTGGCTTAATCTTTATGTTTTGGGCGCTGGATGTTTCCTTGTCTTCTCCTGAAGGCTTTGACAGCGTCAAAACTGTTCTGCAAGAAAACTTCCTGGCCAAATTTGTGCTTTGGGGTTTGTTGTCTGCCCTTGCTTACCACTGTGTAGCAGGCGTTAAGCATTTGATTATGGATCTGGATATTGGTGTCAACTTGGAAAGTGGCCATAAAATGTCTCAGGCCGTAGTCGTGATCTCTGTTGTTCTGATTCTGCTCGCAGGAGTTTGGGTATGGTAACTAACATTACAAATTTTGGTCGAAGTGGCCTGTCTGACTGGCTAATGCAGCGAGTCACCGCTGTTATCTTGTTAGCCTATACCCTGTTTATGGTGGGCTACTTTCTAACAGTAAGTGACTTAGACTACATCACCTGGGTCACCTTGTTTCAGTGTACTTGGATGCGGATTTTTAGCCTCCTCGCACTGCTGTCGCTGGCTGCACATGCCTGGATAGGCTTGTGGACGGTATCAACCGACTACATGAAGTCCACCGGTGTGCGCCTAGTGTTTCAAGCAGTCATTGCCCTGGCGTTGTTTGCCTATGTGGTCTGGGGCGTTCAACTTTTGTGGGGGGTTTAATTTATGTCAACACTACGTACCTTAGAATTTGACGCCATTATTGTGGGTGGTGGTGGTTCTGGCTTGCGTGCAGGCTTGGAATTAGCCCAATCAGGCCGCAAGACAGCCGTTATTTCCAAAGTTTTTCCAACACGTTCACATACGGTTTCTGCCCAGGGTGGTATTACTTGCGCGATAGCGTCTGATGATCCTAATGATGACTGGCGTTGGCACATGTATGACACCGTTAAGGGTTCTGACTATATCGGTGATCAGGATGCCATCGAGTACATGTGTAACGAAGGTCCCAAAGCAGTTTTTGAACTAGAGCACATGGGGTTGCCTTTTTCTCGTACTGAGCAAGGCCGCATCTATCAGCGCCCTTTTGGTGGTCAGTCAAAAGATTTTGGTAAGGGTGGTCAAGCAGCGCGTACCTGTGCTGCTGCCGACCGTACAGGTCATGCCTTGTTGCATACTCTTTACCAAGGCAATATCAAAAACGGTACGACTTTTTTGAATGAGTGGTATGCCGTTGATCTGGTTAAAAACGCCAATAACGATGTAGTGGGTTGTATTGCTCTGTGCATAGAAACAGGTGAGAGCATTTTCGTTAAAGCCAAAGCAACAGTTATGGCAACCGGCGGTGCTGGACGCATTTATGCTTCCACAACCAACGCTTTGATCAATACCGGCGACGGTATTGGCATGGCTTTGCGTGCTGGTTTTGCCATGCAGGATATGGAAATGTGGCAATTCCACCCCACCGGCATCTGGGGTGCAGGTACTCTGGTGACAGAAGGTTGTCGTGGTGAAGGTGGTTACCTGATTAATAAAGATGGTGAGCGCTTTATGGAGCGTTATGCACCCAATGCCAAAGATTTGGCGGGCCGTGATGTAGTAGCACGCTCCATGGTTCTGGAAATTCTCGAAGGCCGTGGTGCTGGCGAGAAGGGTGATCACGTCTTCCTGAAGCTGGATCATCTGGGTGAAGAAGTTCTTAACAAGCGCCTGCCAGGTATTCTTGAGTTGTCACGCACCTTTGCTCATGTTGACCCTGTTAAAGAGCCAATTCCGGTTGTACCTACTTGTCACTACATGATGGGTGGTATTCCGACCAATATTCATGGCCAGGCAATCACAGTTGATGAAAGTGGCAAAGATCGGATTGTTAACGGCCTTTACGCTTGTGGTGAGGCGGCTTGTGTATCCGTACACGGTGCTAACCGCTTGGGTGGTAACTCGCTTCTGGATCTGGTTGTGTTTGGGCGTGCTGCAGGCCAGTACATTGAGCAGGCCTTGGATCAAGGTATTAGCTATGACGAAGCTTCTCAGTCAGACCTGGATGCTTCTCTGGCGCGTATGAATCGTTGGAATGAATCAACTTCAGGTGAGTCAGTACCTGCTTTGCGCGCTGAGCTGCAGGAATGCATGCAGAACTACTTCGGTGTTTTCCGTGATGGACAGTACATGGAAAAGGGTATTGCTCAGCTTAAAGATCTGCGTGAGCGTATTGCTAAAGCTCACTTGGGTGATAAGAGTAATGCTTTTAACACCGCACGTATCGAAGCGCTGGAGTTGGATAACCTGTTGGAAGTCGCTGAAGCAACTGCTATTTCTGCTTTTGAGCGTCGTGAAAGCCGCGGTGCCCACAGTCGTAATGACTTCACCGAGCGTGATGATGCCAACTGGCTGAAGCATTCTGTGTATATGCCAACCACCAAAACTCTCGGTAAGCGCGATGTCAACATGGCTCCCAAGCTGATTCAGGGTGACCTGCTGAAGCATTTTGAGCCTAAAGTTCGTACTTACTAATCTGAATTCGATGTTGGGAGAGTAAAGATGCTTCAGGTATCTGTTTATCGTTACAACCCAGAAACGGACAAAGCGCCTTCAATGAAGGAGTTTGAAATCGACACCCAAGGCAAAGACTTGATGGTGCTTGATGTCCTGCATCTGGTTAAAGAAAAAGATAGTTCTCTGGCCTATCGTCGTTCATGCCGCGAGGGTGTATGTGGCTCTGACGGCATGAACATGAATGGCAAAAATGGTTTGGCTTGTATCACGCCTATTTCTGAAGTGGTGAAAAATGGCAAGCTGATTCTGCGCCCCCTGCCAGGTTTGCCGGTTATTCGTGATTTGGTTGTTGATATGTCGCTCTTCTATCAGCAGTACGAGCGCATTCAGCCCTATCTAATCAACGACACGCCAGCCCCTGCGATTGAGCGTTTGCAATCTCCAGAAGAGCGCGACAAGCTGGATGGCTTGTATGAGTGTATTCTCTGCGCCTGCTGTTCGACTGCTTGCCCTTCTTTCTGGTGGAATCCAGATAAGTTTGTTGGCCCTTCAGGCTTGCTTCAGGCTTATCGCTTCCTGGTTGATAGTCGTGACACAGCAACGCGTGAGCGTCTGACCAACCTGGATGATCCTTTCAGTGTATTCCGCTGCCGCGGCATCATGAACTGTGTGGCTGTTTGTCCTAAAGGGCTTAACCCCACGCGAGCAATCGGTCATATTCGCGATATGCTGCTGGCAAACGCGACCTAGGGGGTAACCTCTCGCAACTGCGAGAGGTATGCACCAAAAGTCGTGGGTAAAACCCGCTACCAGTACTGTCGTTTTTTTGCCAGTCGGGTACAATAGAGATGCTAAAGCCGGTGTGATCCACCGGCTTTGCGCTAAATAAAGTAACCATCAGGGGATACGGGTTTTCCCCGTTTGTTCGCCACGGCTAGGGGAACTGGGTTTTAAAAGTGACTCAGCAGTCGTAGCGGATAGACTCCCCTTCTATGCAGGGTGATAACAGATGCAAGAAGGCAGCATGGAGTTGATGTGGAATACTTCTCATACTTATGGGGGTAACGTCCACTTCATTGAAGAACTCTACGAAGAGTACCTAAACGATCCGAACGCCGTACCGGAGCAATGGCGTGACTATTTCAATAAGCTCCCCCGTCCGGAAGGTGCACCAGCACAAGACCTTCCTCTCACTCCCATCCGTGATCACTTCGCCCAGCTCAGTCGTCAGCGTAAAACAGCAGTGCCTGGTATTAGTGCTGATAATCTTCATGACAAAAAGCAGGTTAAAGTTCTTCAGCTAATCAATGCCTATCGCTTTCGTGGACACCAGCAGGCTAGCTTGGATCCTTTAGGCTTGGTTGAGCGCAAACCTGTTGCTGACTTGGATCTGAGTTTTCATCAACTGGGTAAAGATGATCTAAGCGAAGAATTTCAAACAGGCTCGTTGTTTATTGGTAAAGAAAAAGCGACCCTGCGCGAAATTCACGATGCCGTTAGTCAAACTTATTGTTCAACGATCGGTGCAGAGTTTATGCACATCGTTGATACAGAGGAAAAACGCTGGTTGCAGCAGCGCTTTGAATCAGTACGCTCTAAGCCTGATTACAGCTCAGAAGTTCGTAAGCACCTGTTGGAGCGCTTAACTGCTGCTGAAGGTTTAGAGAATTACCTTGCTTCTAAGTACCCAGGTACTAAGCGCTTTGGTTTAGAAGGCGGTGAATCTTACATCCCCATGATGGATGAGATCATTCAGCGTTCTGGCTCCTATGGCGTTAAAGAAATCGTTATAGGTATGGCTCACCGTGGGCGTTTAAACACCCTGGTTAACATTCTTGGTAAAAACCCTTCAGAATTATTTGATGAGTTTGACGGCAAGAAAATGTTTGCCAATGGCTCAGGTGATGTGAA
>SKIX01000255.1 GCA_007116195.1 Marinospirillum sp.
CGCTTACGCAGCTGGTATCTTGACCGCGGCTATTTGCGTTTCGATATCGAGTCTACACAGGTATCCATCAGCGCAGACAGGCAAGATATTTTTATTACCGTCAATGTTCATGAAGGTGAGCAGTATACCGTCAGCGAGGTCGAGCTAGCCGGTGACCTCATCCTTGAAGAAGCAGCCCTGTCTCCTTTATTGCGCTTAGGTGCAGGAGACACCTTCTCCCGCAGTGCTATGACGGCTTCCAGTGAAAGTTTGCGCCGCCGCTTGGGGGTTGAAGGCTATACCTATGCTGACGTTACTGGTCGCCCCGAGATTGATGATGAAAACCTTGAAGTTAAAATTAGCTTTCTGGTTGATCCAGGTCGACGCATGTATGTTCGCCGCATTAACCTGCGGGGTAATACCGGCACTCAGGATGAAGTTTTACGCCGTGAAATGCTGCAAATGGAAGGTGCATCAGCCAATACTGATTTAATCGAAGCTTCCCGCGCCCGTTTAGAACGTTTGGGCTATTTTAGTAGCGTGCAGGTCGAAACCAGCCCGGTATCAGGTAATGATGACCTGATCGATGTCACCTATACCGTCGAAGAACAGCCTTCAGGTTCAATTTCTGCCAGCATAGGTTATTCTCAGGCAAGCGGTATTGTGTTTGGAGCGGGGGTTTCCCAACGTAACTTTTTGGGTACGGGCAATACCGTTAGCCTGAATGCCAACAAAAGTGATTTCCGTACTAGTTATAGTTTTTCCTACCTTAACCCTTACTACACCATTGATGGTGTTTCGCGTGGCTTCAACGTCTTCTACCGCGAAACTGACTTTGACTCTCTAGGCGTCACTAATTACGCCACCGACGCCTATGGTGGTAATGTCACCTACGGCTACCCCATCAGCCAGGACAGCCGCTTAAGCCTATCTTTAGGCTTTGATCAAACCGATGTTAATGCCAACCAGGTGGCAGATGGCTATGTTATTCAAGAAATCGGTGAGTTTAATGACCTGTATGGCCTCAAGTTCACCAACTACAAGTTAACTGGCCGCTGGACGCAAAATAAACTTAACCGCGGTATTCTTGCTACAGCCGGTAGCTATCAACGTTTATCCTTAGAAGTTGCCGTTCCGGGTTCTGACTATGAGTTTTATAAAGTCGAATACCGTGGTCAAAAGTACTTCCCTCTAGGGCAAGATTGGTCGCTAAAATTCCGCACTGAAATTGGTTATGGTGACGGCCTGGGCAGTGACTTTGACCGCCTGCCTTTCTTTGAGCATTATTATGCTGGTGGTCTTAACTCGGTACGCGGTTACCGCAGCAGCCGCCTAGGGCCAAGAAACACCCCGCAAGAGGGCTTTAGCGATAATGCATTTGGTGGCAACCTGCTAACAGAGGCGTCTGTGGAACTGATCTTCCCCTTGTGGTTTATTGAAGATCGGCGCTCTATCCAAACAAGCTTCTTTATTGATGGCGGCAATGTTTTTAATACCCGCTGTTATGATCGCAGCAGTGGCTGTGAACGTGGGTTCGATGCCGATGAGCTACGCTTTTCAGCCGGTGTCAGTTTAACTTGGTTAACCGCAATAGGCCCGTTGGCGTTCAGTTTTGCTGAGCCACTTAACGACGAACCCGGCGATGAAACTGAAATCTTCCAATTCTCTATCGGACAAGTCTTTTAATAAGGAGTTATGTCGTGTTTAAAAAAAGCCTACTGATTAGCATCTGCCTGCTAGGTGCCCTTACTCTTAGCATGAACCTTCATGCATCAGGCCAACGCATTGCTGTGCTCGATTTACAGGAAGCACTACTCGCCACTGACAAGGTAAGCCGTGCTTTTGAGCAAATTGATGAACAGCTGCGAAGCGATGAGTCACGTATTCGACAGCTTGCTGAAGAAGGTCGCAGCCTGCAGCAACGCCTACAAAGAGATGCTGATATCATGAGTGACAGTGAGCGCACTCGCTTAACTCAAGAAATGCAGCAGAAGGTTCAGGAATATCAGCAGCGTGGCAGCCAACTCCAGCAAAGACAGCAACAAATGCGCCAGCAGGTGGTTAATGACCAACGCCCCCAGCTAGAAAGTATCGTTAACGAGCTGCTGGAGGAGCACAATATTGATATCCTTCTTGACCGCCAGGCCGTTCATTTTGCTAAACCACAATTTGATTTAACGCCCTTGGTTGCTGATCGCCTGAATGAAGAGGACTAGATCATCATGGCAAGCTTTACACTGGCCGCTCTGGCTGAACGGCTCAATGCTGAGTTGCGCGGCCCCGCTGAACTACAAATTACTGGGCTGGGTACCCTTGAGGCAGCAACCGAGCAACAAATCAGCTTTCTGAGTAACCCTAAATACACCCCCTACCTGCAGACGACTCAGGCTGCAGCTGTCCTGTTAACTCAAGAAGCAGCGGCTAACTTTTCGGGCAATGCGTTAATCGTTGCTAACCCTTATTTAAGTTTTGCTCAATTAACACATTTGTTTGATGACCCGCGCCCAGAACCTGGTTTACGCCACCCTAGCGCTATCATCGACCCCAGTGCTCAGCTAGATCCCAGCGTCACGGTTGGCCCAGGCGCTGTTATTGAGGCTGACTGCCAACTAGCTGCAGGCGTGGTGGTTAGTGCCCAGTGTTTTATTGGTCAGGGTTGTCAGCTGGGTGAGAACACCCTACTCAACCCTCGGGTGACCCTCTATCGTCGCACCCAAGTTGGCAAGGATTGTATTTTGCATTCAGGTGCAGTGATAGGCGCAGATGGATTTGGCTTTGCTCCTACAGGCCAAGGCTGGGAAAAAATTGCTCAATTAGGCCAGGTCATTATTTCCGACCAGGTCGAAATAGGTGCAAATACTTCCATTGACCGAGGTGCTTTGGGCGCTACCTTTATTGGCCGTAATGTCAAAATTGATAACCATGTCATGATCGGGCACAACGTTCAAATCGGTGAAAACACGGCCATGGCAGCCTTTGTGGGTATTTCCGGATCCACTAAAATCGGTGCCAATTGTTTGCTTGGCGGTAGTTCTGGCTATGCAGGCCACATCAGTATTTGCGATAATGTGCAAATCACAGGTATGGGCATGGTGACTGGCAATATTACTGAACCAGGCACCTATTCTTCTGGCACTGGCCTGCTGCCAAGCAAGCAGTGGCGCAAAGCAGCCGTACGCTTTCGCCAACTGGATGAACTTAATCAAAAAGTACGCCAGCTGGAAAAGCAGTTAGCCCAAAAGACTCAGGACACTGAGTAGCCCTTTGCTTTCAATATTTTAACTAAATGAGATCAAATCCATGGTCATGGATGTAAACGAAATTAAACAGTACCTGCCTCATCGCTATCCCTTTCTTTTAGTCGATCGCGTTACTGAGATTGAGCTGGGCAAATCCATCGTTGCTTATAAGAACATTACTGTTAACGAGCCTTACTTTCTGGGCCACTTTCCTGACCACCCCATCTTTCCAGGGGTTTTGATCATTGAAGCTATGGCGCAAGCTGCAGGTGTGCTCGGCTTTAAAACAGTTAATAAGTTACCTAAAGATGGCCACCTCTACTATTTTGTTGGTAGTGAAAAAACGCGTTTTAAACGCCCTGTTGTACCTGGTGATCGCCTGACACTGGAAGCAAAGGTTTTACGCGAAAGACGGGGTATTTGGGTATTTGCCTGTCGCTCACATGTCGATGGCGAACTGGTCTGTGAAACAGAAATCACCTGTGCGGAGAAGAAAGTTTGAGCCAGATACACCCTACCGCAATCCTGGATCCTCAAGCCGAGCTTGCTGACGATGTAGAGGTTGGTCCCTTTAGTATTATTGGGCCAGGTGTGGTCATAGGTTCAGGTACAGTGGTCGGGCCCCATGTCATTATTAAGGGCCCGACGACCCTAGGTAAAAACAACCGAATATTTCAGTTCGCCAGTGTCGGTGAAGACTGCCAAGATAAGAAATATAAGGGTGAACCCACGCGTCTAGAAATCGGTGATGACAATGTTATCCGCGAGGGGGTAACGATTCACCGAGGCACAGTTCAAGACCAACAGCTCACCCGCATAGGTAGCCGTAATCTATTCATGGCTTATTCCCACGTTGCCCATGACTGCATTGTTGGCAATGACTGCATTCTGGCCAACCAGGCGACGCTAGCGGGTCACGTAACCCTGGGCGATTTTGTCATTCTGGGTGGCTTGTCGGCTGTACATCAGTTCAGTCGCATTGGTGATCATGCAATGTGTGGCGGCGGCTCTATCATCTTGAAAGACATAGCGGCCTTTACTTTAGTCAGTGGCCACCCTGCTGAAAGCCACGGTATCAACTATGAAGGTTTGAAGCGCCGGGGTTTCTCCAAAGAAGCCATGCAAGCCTTGCGCAACGCCTATAAAGTCGTTTTCCGGCAGGGCTTAGGCTTACAAGATGCCCTGGATCGTCTGGAAAAGAGTGACCCTTTACCTGAAGTGGTGCAGTTCATCAACTCCATCAAAGATTCTCAGCGTGGTTTAACCCGGTGAAAATTTACTTGGTCGCCGGTGAAATCTCCGGCGACCTGCTCGGCGCCTCCCTGATTCCAGCTCTCAAGCAGCGTTTTCCCCAGGCTGAGTTCCGTGGTCTCGGTGGCGAACGCATGCAAGCCGAAGGCTTACATAGTCTTTATCCGCTGGAAACCCTGTCTGTTATGGGTTTGGTTGAAGTACTCAAGCATCTACCCAAGTTGCTCAAAGTTCGCAAGCACCTGTTTCAGGATGCGTTGAACTGGGGGGCTGATTTAATGATAGGTATTGATGCCCCTGACTTTAACCTGGGTTTAGAAAAAAAACTGCGCCGCCAGGGTGTAACAACGGTTCATTACGTCAGCCCTTCCGTCTGGGCTTGGCGTCAAGGGCGCATTCATGGCATTAAAAAAAGCTGTGATTTAATGCTCTGCCTGCTACCTTTTGAAGCCAGCTTTTACCACCAACACCAAATGCAGGCGGTTTTTGTTGGCCACCCTGCTGCGGATCGCCTGCCCTTGCAACCCGATAAAACAGCCGCTCGCCAGCAACTCGGGTTAAGCTGCAACCAGCAACTTGTTTGCCTTTTACCTGGCTCCCGCGGTGGTGAGGTCGCTCGGCTCGCTCCAACTTTTTTAGCCACGGCTCGTTTACTTCAACAGCAGTACCCTCAACTTAAATTTCTGTTACCGGCTGCCACGCCTGCACGCCGTCAACAACTGCTTAGCTTGATCGACTCAGCTGGGGTGACTAACCTGCAACTGCTGGATGGACAGGCCGACACCGCACTTCAAGCGGCAGATGCAGCCTTACTGGCTTCAGGTACCGTTGCTCTGGAGGCGCTTTTCTGCAAGACGCCCATGGTCGTCAGCTATAAAGTTGCTCCTTTAACCTGGTGGCTAGGACGCCTTCTGCTTAAAACACCCTGGGTTAGCCTGCCCAACTTATTAGCTCAGCAAACCCTGGTCGAGGAACGCTTACAAAAAGCGGCTACGCCAGAACAGCTCGCTGAAGATATAGGCCTACTGTTAAGTTCACAGCAGGCTGCAGAGCAGCAAAAGGCTGCCTTTTATGCTTTACATCAGCAGTTACAACAAAATGCCAGTCAAACAGCGGCTAAGGCTATCGAGGAATTAGTCAACCATGCTTGATCCCCTGTTAGCAGAAGAGATTCCTTATTCAGGCCAAAGGCTCGCGGGTGTCGATGAGGTGGGCCGTGGCCCTTTGGTGGGCTCTGTTGTTGCTGCTGCGGTGATACTCGACCCCTTAAAGCCGATTAGCGGGCTAAAGGATTCTAAGAAATTAAGCGAAAAAAAACGCCTGCAGCTTGCAGATGAAATCCAAAGCAAGGCGCTTGCTTGGGCGCTTGGTGAAGCTACGCCGGTAGAAATAGATCACCTTAATATTTTGCAGGCCAGCTTGGTCGCCATGCAAAGAGCGATTGACCAGCTAAGTCCAGCCGCCGAGTTCGTGTTAGTGGATGGTAACCGCTTACCCCCGCAACTCCAGCAACCCGCTTTAGCAGTCATCCAGGGCGATGCGCGTCATCCAGCCATAGCTGCTGCTTCGATTCTTGCTAAAGTTCACCGCGACCAACAGCTTTTAGCGCTGCACCAACTCTATCCTGACTATGGCTTTGATCGTCATAAAGGCTACCCTACCAAAGACCACCTGGCCGCACTCGCGCAGTTAGGGCCTTTGGCCGAGCACAGGCGCAGCTTTAAACCCGTACAAAAAGCACTCACGCGGCTGTCCATAACGTCTGCGACCAACGACCCAGATTAAACAGCAAGTCTTGACGCAAGCGCAGCAGCTGCTGCTCTATTGCCTGAGGCAAAGCGTCCTGGCTCAACCAAACTTGATAGCCCTGCAGGTCTTCAATGCCAGCCACCAGTTGGTTGGCTAAACGTAGATCTTTCGTTGCCTCAGGTGCAGCCTGTTGCAGCAGCATCTGTAAACGAATCAAAGCAGGGTAACGTTGTAGCCAGCCTGCGACATCCATGGGCTGTAACGGCAAACGCAAGTGAGCACAGGCTGCTGCAAGCAAGCGTTTGGGTGCTTCACTCGGAAAAGGCTCGGCCAGGCTAAAACTTAAATAAAGCCCTTGTAACAGCTTGATTTCAGCCTGCCCTACCCAGACTTGCTTCCAGAGACTGCGATATTGTCTGCGACGTTCAGCATAGCCTAGGTGGTTTAAGCGCCAAGAGCTGGCTGTAGCCGTTGGTAACTGTAAACTTTGCAGCACCCGATCAGCATGACTTGCAACCACCAGTGGAGCGAAAGCCGCCAGAAGCTTTTTGATCTCAACACGAGCAGCATGCAAGGGGGCTTGTGGGCAAAGACGTTGCGCCACCACCAATAACCCCTGCAAACTCAACAGCGCTCTTTGTGCTTCTTGTAGCTCCCTTTCCTCCGCGTTGAAAGCCCAGCGCTCATGGCAGCTAATCCAACGGTTAAGCTGGTAATTCGCTAGCTCTAATAAAGCATCAAGCTGTGTTTGCTCACCGAGTTGCGGGCAAACCAAGGCGTCGACCTGACCTGCATCCAACAAACGAAGCGCCCTTTCTGCCTTGCTAGCTAAACCCAAATGCAGGCTGATCTTATCTGCAAAGTGCTGTGCCAAGGTAAACAGGGCCTCAGGCTCTCCTTGCTGCAATTCCAGCTCTAGCTCACAGAGTTCATCTTTTTTGCCATTCAGCAAAGCCACTTCACCTTGATCAGCGGCTAACTCGACTGCCAAGGCCTGACCCTTAAGCTGTGTTTGCAGCTGCCAGGCCTTGCGGGTGAAATGAGTTGTAAAAATTGGCTGTAGCTGCGCTAACCACTCAGGCTCAAGAACACCTTCGGGCAGCTGTTGAGGGTCAAGTTCAGGCTTTTGCAACGCCACTTCCCACTCGCCCCGGCGGCTTAAAGCTCCACGACTGGCTCCACTTGTTTTTAAAGTTTGTACCCAGCCCTGACCTGTATTTCTCAAACGCAAGGCGGCGCGGTGTTGATTCAAATCCAAACTGGGCGTATCCAAATAGGTATTTTCTAGCCAACGCACCTGAGGTTGCTGAGCACCCAAATCCTGCATCAGCTTATCCAGCAAGGGTAAATCCTGAGGCTGCATCAACAACTTGAGTTCAATTTCTTCGGCCATGGTTTCCCTTTGTTGTGTTTCCTGGTTTTAGTTGATCCAGGTTCCAGCTTAATCAAGAATGGAAAGGGCGAGTAGCGAAGTCGGCCAGTGCTTGCTCATCATCCACACCAATGGCCCTTACTCCTCTATCTTGTAGCTTTTTAAGCTCCTGCTGGATATAGTCTTTCGCTCTTGTATCCAGGCTCTCTTTCAAACTGATCTCCAAAAGTAGATCTTCATCGGCTATTATTTTCTGCCTAGTCAGTTCGGTTATTTTTTTGTTCAGCATGTCCATACGCTCAACCGCTCGCTCCGGCTGTTGATGATAAAAAACAAGCGGTTTAATAGCTCGCCTTGGCTGATCACCTTCCCTGTAGACAAAAGGAAAGCTCTGAGAGTGCAAGCCTGCGCTCAGTTTTTCTTTCCTGTAATACTGGTCAACACCCAAACCTTTCAGGGTTTCACGGACACGTTGTACCAGCTGCTGCTCCCAGTCGGGGCTTTGGGTAAAACTGCGTTCAACATAGTGTTGATACAAGGCTTGAGTTTTTTCGCCTGGGTCTTCGGCATAAACAAATTTCGGGCCGGAAAAGCTGATCAGCCCTCCCTTTTGGCGAGTGGCTTCGTCAAAAATCTGGAGGGCCAGGGTTTCCTGATACTGATTTTCAAGAAGTGTCTGAATGCGCTCCAACTCTTCGCGCAAAAACTCCAGCGTGGCTCTATAAAGCTGAGGTTCCAGCTGTTCAAAAAAGTGCGTGATGCGCTTGAAGCGGGTTGGAGCCAACCGAAATTCTAGCTGTCTTTTTTTCGGACAAAACAAAGCCACCCCCACATTGGCAAACTCTTCTGTCTCACCAAAGGGAACGAATTGTATAACTCTGAATTTACAGGCCAAAAGGCTCATAGCAACCACTCCAGAAAATGATGCTTTTCACATTCCATCAAAACATCCATTTTTTCTTGTATTTTAGCACTGGCATCAGGGTCAGCGTTAAGCCACTCATCAGGGACTTCTGGCAAGTCTTTTTCAAGCGATTCTCTTGCCTGACTGAAAGCCTTGCTGAAATTAACCAGATCGATCATATCCAGCTTTCTTGCCTTTAGAAGACCAGAAAACACATGAAGTTCAAGAAAATCCTGGCGCGAAAAATCAGCATCAAAAGCGAGGTTATGATCAATAACCCATAGCTGGTTCTGCTTCAGATCCAGCAGAAGGTTTACATTGCCTCCAAAGGAGGTTAAACAACGATCAGCATTTCTCACCCAGGCATCAAAGACCAATAGCTTTTTCTGCAAGGGATCTGGAACATCTGTGACACGACTATAACTGAGTGTATCCGAGCCTGAAACAGCTTGAAGACCAAAAAGACAGTTAAACTCAAGGTCTCTCTGCCAGTCAGGCGGCAGTAGCCTTTTGAGATCAGAACCCAGGGTAAGTACCTGAGCCTCTGGAATCGGCAGCTCCAAGCTCCTCGCCAAGTGCGAACAAATCCACTCATTCAGCAGCCCCTTCACCTGAGCGTTGGAGCCTTTACAGTAATACTGCTTGCCATCGCTAGCCGTACAGATAAAAGGTTGGAGCATTCCCCGATTCTCCAGGCACCTGTCATGAATCTCCATAATTTCCAACAAGTGAACCTCCAAAACCTTAGGTCTGCAGCAGCCACACCTCACAACAGGCTAATTTCCTTTTCCGTCAAGCCAAATAGCTGATCAACCGCTTGAATGAATTCCGAGTGCTCGGCTGGGATTGGTTGAGCGTGAAGTTGGACTGGCTTGCCCTGGTTTTCCATGTGGTGTTTCAGTGTTTCGATTGGCGCTCCGCCTGCTGTCAGCAAGCATTTGCGCGGTCAGACATTTGTGGCGATAATTGATGCCCTATTAGTTTTGATGCTAAGGTACAAGCCATAAACAATTTAGTCCACACCGAAACACTTCAAGTGCGTGTTCGTGATCAGTACGCTAGGATGCTTGATGTGATGGCGTAGGGTGTTGATCAGGTGTGGAACTATGTCAATGAGCTTGGCAGCCGTCCAATCAAAGAGCGCGGTCACTAATGCCGCCAGGAACCTTCCCGTGCTCGGACATGAGCGTCCTGCAGAGGGAATCCGCCACCAGGCAGCCTAGCTGTTTTAGTGGCCGGAAAATATCAATGACCCAAGCGAGTAGCCCCTTGACCCCTAGCTCCAGCCATCAATCCGTTTACTGGTTTCGCCAGGCCTCTCCTTATATTAACGCCCATCGAGGCCGCACTTTTGTGGTTCATCTTGATGGCGAGGCACTCCGCTCAGCACAACTCGATGAGTTAATCGCTGACCTGGCACTGCTCAGCTCCCTGGGTGTGCGTTTGGTCATCACCTATGGCATCCGCCCTCAGCTACAAGAGCGCTTCGCTAAACAACAGCTGAGCTGGCAAGAGCACCAGGGCCGCTTAATTGTTAATCATGAACGCCTGCCTGAACTCTTAACCTGCGCAAGCGCCCTAAGAACAGAGCTGGAAGCCCGCTTGTCGATGGGCTTGGCTAACTCCCCTATGCAGGGTGCCAGGCTTAAAGTGCTCAGCGGCAATCTCGTTACAGCGCGCCCGCTGGGTGTGCGTGACGGGGTAGATTTACACTTTTCCGGTGAAGTACGCCGCATTCACAGTCACAGCATTAACAGCCTGCTCGACCTGGGCGCACTGGTGGTTCTGCCCCCGCTGGGCTACTCCATCACTGGAGAAGCCTTTGATTTAGACGCTGAAGAAGTGGCTATGGCCGCCGCTATTCAGTTAAAAGCCGATAAACTGATTTTACTCGGTGAGCAAGCTGGATTAAAAGATCCTCAAGGCACCCTGGTGCGCGACCTGACTCCTGATGAAGCACTTAGCTGGCTCAACCACCTAGCCACTGAAAGTACACTTTATCGTCACTTAAAAGCGGCCTGTATGGCCTGCCGCCGTGGTGTTGCCCGTGCGCATTTGCTGAGCTACCAAAGAGATGGCGCACTCCTTAACGAGCTATTTACTCGCGATGGCGATGGCACCCTGATTACCCAGCAGGGCTATGAAAACCTGAGGCAAGC
>SKIX01000033.1 GCA_007116195.1 Marinospirillum sp.
TCATCCTGACCGAATACCAACATTTTCAGGTCGCGCTCGACATTACGCAGCACTTCCTTGTCGTTGCTGGATACGGTTTTTGGCGGAATACGCGCAATTTTGGATACGATGGCTTCCACTTCGGTCATGGTGATGACTTCAACCCGCTCATCTTCTGGTAGCAGTTGCTGATAGGCTCCGGCTTCATCGACTACATCAATCGCTTTATCAGGCAGATGACGGTCGTTGATATAACGGGCGGACAGGCGGGCTGCAGTTTCCAGTGCCTTGTCGTCATAGCGCAGTTTGTGATGCTCTTCAAAACGGCTTTTCAGGCCTTTGAGAATCGCAATGGTGTCTTCAACACTGGGTTCAATGACATCAATTTTCTGGAAGCGCCGCGCCAGAGCACGGTCTTTCTCAAAGATGCCCCGGAATTCTTGGAAGGTGGTGGAGCCAATGCAGCGCAGCTCGCCGCTGGACAGCATGGGCTTGAGCAGGTTGGAGGCATCCATCACCCCACCAGAAGCCGCCCCAGCACCGATGATGGTGTGTATCTCATCAATAAACAGAACGGCGTTGTCTTGTTTTTTCAGCTCATGCAGCAGCGCTTTCAGGCGTTTTTCAAAGTCGCCGCGGTATTTAGTACCAGCCAGAAGCGCGCCCAGGTCCAGGGAATAGACCACGGCATCCTCAATGACTTCAGGCACCTCACCATCGACAATGCGCTTAGCCAGGCCCTCAGCAATGGCGGTTTTACCCACCCCAGCCTCACCCACCAGTAAGGGGTTATTCTTGCGACGCCGCGCCAGCACCTGGATGGTACGCTCAATTTCTTCATCACGCCCCACCAGTGGGTCAATGCGCCCAATCCGGGCCTGTTCATTCAGGTTGGTGGCAAAGCTGTGCAGCGGATGATTGGAGGCCACGCCTTCGCTTTCTTCTTCCTTGTCGTGCCCCAGCATGCTGGAGTCCTGCTCAGTATCTTCGCCAACCTTAGAAATACCGTGAGAGATGTAATTGACCACATCGACCCGGGCAATGTCCTGCTGCTTGAGGAAGTAAACGGCCTGGCTTTCCTGCTCACTGAAAATGGCGACTAACACATTGGCACCGGTGACTTCGCTTTTGCCAGACGACTGCACATGAAAAACTGCTCGCTGTAGCACCCGCTGAAAACCCAGCGTTGGCTGAGTTTCACGGCCACGAGTGTCTTCAGGAATCACCGGTGTAGTTGCATTAATAAAATCCTGTAGATCCTTTCGAATCAGACCCAAATCCGCACCGCAGGCTTTAAGCACCTGAGCAGCCGATTCATTATCCAGCAAGGACAGCAGCAGATGTTCCACCGTCATAAATTCATGGCGTTGGCGCCTTGCCAGGGTGAACGCTTCATTCAGCGTATGTTCGAGATCTTTGCTAAGCATGAGCCTACCCTCACTTACCCGCCTGGGAACCAGATTAAAATGACAGCTTTGAGGCTTGTGCCCAGCTGCTTATTCCGCCACTTCTACATTGCACATTAAAGGATGCTGGTTCTCGCGAGCGAAATCGACCACCAGCGCTGCTTTGGTTTCTGCAACATCCCGGGTGAACACACCACAGGTTGCTTTGCCTTCAGTATGCACTTGCAGCATCACTTGAGAGGCTTTTTCCATATCCATATAAAAAAACTGGATGAGTACTTCAACGACAAACTCCATAGGTGTAAAGTCATCATTCAGCATCACCACTTTGTAAAGGGGTGGCTTTTTAAGCTGCGGCTTAGCCGTTGCTGTTGCCAGCCCTTCATCATCCTGATGATCCCATTCCTCATCACCTGGGCCATTACTGATAAGCGACCCGGCTGTTGCTGACATCTGTGACTTCAACTGCTGACCCTCTTCACTTTGAGCTGTGTTGGAAATTTCTGACAAAGCCTTAGTCTGTCAGGGCGGTGATAAATTCCCTTTACTGCTGCAAATCCTTGTTTCTTCTTCAGTGTTACTAAGAAAATAGGGATATTTTGCTAAAATCACAAGTCGGCTAACGAAAAAAACCACTATAGAGAACCCTATGAGCGACCTTTACCTGTTTTACAAACCCTGGCAGGTGCTATCCCAATTCACTGATGACAAAGGCCGCACCACTCTGGCGGACTTCATTAAAGTGCCTGACATCTACCCCGCTGGACGCTTGGATTATGACTCTGAGGGCCTATTGCTATTAACTGGTGATGGTGAGCTCCAGGCCCGCATCACTCATCCTGAGTTCAAACTACCCAAAACCTACTGGGTACAAGTTGAAGGTCAGATTACTGATGAAGCCTTGCAAGAATTGAGCCGAGGCGTTGAGCTGAATGATGGCAAGACCCGCCCTGCCCGTGCTCGCCTTATGCCAGAGCCCCGCCTTCCTGAGCGCGCTGAGCCTGTTAAGCCGCGTCCTGGCAAGGGAACTAGTTGGATCGAAATCACTCTGATTGAAGGGCGCAACCGCCAGGTTAGACGCATGACTGCCCATGTCGGCTTTCCAACTTTAAGGCTTATTCGCTGGTCCATTGGAAGCTGGTCGCTGGAGCGTATGCAACCTGGCAAATTGAAGCTGACGCAAGTTCATCTACCCAGCAAAGAACGCAAGGTGGCTCTTAAGCCCCGCAAAAAAGGTATCCGTAAGGAGTCATCATGAGTCGTTGGACACCCCGCTCTACAGTTGCCACCCTGATTTATTCAGGTGAGCGTTTCCTGCTGGTTGAGGAATATGACCAATTAGCCAGCAGTCGAACGGCTGTTCTTAACCAGCCTGCAGGGCATTTGGAAAAAGATGAAAGCCTGATTGAGGCTGCGATGCGTGAAACCCTGGAAGA
>SKIX01000152.1 GCA_007116195.1 Marinospirillum sp.
CACTCATCTTATGCATAATTTCTAACTGATGGCCGCAGGCCTGACACTGATATTCATAAATGGGCATGGCTTTTTGCCTCAACTACCAGAAGGAACTGAAAATAAGCTTAAAAGTAAGCAGTTATTTAAATAGGGCAAGTGACCGCCCATTTCAAGGGGGCACATTATAGCCTAGGAAACCCCTGATTAACTACTGCACAGGTTACGACTCAACAAACCAAGGCCAAGATGAAGTAACAGGCTTAGCAGTTAGGCTGAACCCTCAGGCGCCAAGGCAACCTCTGCTTGAGCGGCATCCGAGTCCAAACGTTCCCAAAGGCGTTCCACCAGTGGCTTATGCACCAAAGTGCAACGATAAAGCCTAATCTCCAGCGGAATCACCCACTGCTCACTACCACAGAGCATCAACTTGCCTTCTGCCAGTTCACGCTCAATACTTAAACGTGGAATCCAGGCGACTCCGCGCCCCTGCAAGGCCATGCCTTTAAGCCCTTCAGCCATGGCTGTTTCATAGGTGGTTTTAAACTGCAGGCCGACCGGCTTCTGGCGTAACAACAAACGCAAGGAGCGCTCTAAAAAAGCTCCCTGAGTATAGGCCAGTAAAGGCACTTCCTGCTCATCCAGACCATCTAAAGAAAAAAGTGGCTGCCCCTCTGCATCGGCGGCACAAACGGGCAGCATTTCTGTTACCCCCATACGCAAGGAAGGGAAGTGTGCCGCATCCAACTGCAGAGTGCCTAAGGGGTCATGATAGGCCAGCATCAAGTCACAGCGTCCTTCACGTAGGGCATGGGTCGCCTCCCCTACATTCATCGCTGCCATACGGGAATTGATTTCACCCACCACCTTCTGCAGCTTATCCAGCCATTGCGGAAAAAAGTTAAAGGCCAAAGAATGAGCAACGGTAAACTCCAGAACCTGCCCAGCAGCTGTATCCAATCCACGCAGATGGCGCAAAGCTTCGCCCAGCTGTTCAACCACATTGCGAGCGGTAATCAGGAAAAGCTGACCATCAGCTGTTAAGTCCAACGGCGACTTACTGCGATCCACCAGAGTCGTTCCCACGCTTCGCTCCAGCGACTGGATACGACGACTAAAAGCGGGCTGGGTCACAAAACGCCGTTTCGCAGCCTGAGAGAAACTCCGTGTCGCCGCCAGGGCAACAAAATCTTCCAACCACTTTACTTCAAGGTTCACAGCACTTTTCCCGTACAAAAGCCTAATGATAACCGATTGCGCCCCCTTTTGGTGCGACAATAACATCCCTTTTACTCGTATCAAGGCAGTTTGAATTTTTGTTATAGTAGTCAACCCATTAGCAATGCATTAACAGCCTCTTAATACAAGCAGTCACTGGAACCCTGATGCCCAAACGCCTAACTTCTCTTTTTCATTCTCGTGGCTTTTTATTTCTTTTGAGCAGCTTAGTAGTTGTAAGCCTGCTACTAACTTGGCTGGACACACCTGCGCCGGAAGAAGAGCCCCTGCCCTCCGAAAGCGAAGTACTGGCAGCGTTGGAAGCAACCGACTTTCACAATGCCTTGATTCCTCCCCTGGCGCCGCCACCTGACTGGGATCAATACACCCTACAAACAGGTGATCGCTTGTCCCAGCTATGGCAGAACAAATGGCACCTGCCCCTGGCAACTCTTTATCGTCTACTTGATCAGGAGGGTGCCAGCCACCTCAATCGTATTCACCCTGGTCAGCATATAGAGTGGCTCGTTAGCCGCGATGGACAACTACTGGCTTTACGCATTTGGCGCAATCGCGCTGAAGGTGTGGAGTGGCAACGTGACTATGATGGCTTTACCTTCACTGAGCTTTCGACGCAGCGCGAAGTACGCCATCTTCGCTTGGAAGGCACTTTGAATGGCGTTCTTTCCAATAGTCTACGGGATATGCCAGAAATCGCTGGCCAACAAGGCGCAATCGCCGCTGCACTCGATCGCCATCTACCCTTGCGTCGGGATGCACGCGATGGCGACACCTTCAGCTTGTTGATTGAGCAAGAGTGGTTAACAGGCGACCCCTCGCCCTATTCCACCCGCCTGCTGGCTTTCGATTATTCCGGGCAGAGAATGCAAATTCGTGCTGCTCGGCACCACCGAGATGGTCGTTTTTACACACCTGAAGGCGAGAGCCTCATCCCGCCTTTTAACCGCATACCCTTGGCCAGGAACTACCGCATCAGCTCACCCTTTAACTTGAATCGTCGCCACCCGATTACGGGGCGTATTTCCCCCCATCATGGTACTGATTTCGCCACACCAGTCGGAACCAACGTACTATCACCCGCTGACGGCCGTGTAGTGCGCCGTGGCTGGCATCCTTTTGGTGGCAACTACCTAGTGATCGATCATGGTCAAGGCTACACGACCCGCTACCTGCACCTGCATCGCTTCCTGGTCAACCGAGGCGACAGCGTTAAACGTGGGCAGCGTATTGCTCAAACGGGTAATACCGGACGCAGCACCGGCCCTCACTTGCACTATGAGCTGCATATTAATGGGCGACCTGTAGACGCTATGCGCGCCGAGCTACCCAGTGTAGAGCGCCTGGAAGGCGACGACCTGGACAGCTTTTTAGAGCAAAGCAAAGCACTCTTTGCCGGACTGGATGAAAAAATCCGCTTGCAGGATTTGGCCTTAAAAGTTTCCTCGCCAAGCAACTAGATAACTTGAGCTGTTAGGAAACCTCTGATTAACGTCACGAGCGCAGGTCAGGCAAGGCGAAATTGACCGAAAAAGCGGAGTTTACATGAAGTAAATGAGCATTTTGAGGCCAATTTCAACGCAGCATCACCCAGCGCAGTAG